>JAFAVL010000754.1 GCA_019242465.1 Chroococcidiopsidaceae cyanobacterium CP_BM_RX_35
CCTTTGCTGATCCGCGATATTATTGACAAACTGCAAGTTGCTTTCAGTTTTAGGCAGGTTTTGCAGTATGTAGTACTCATTATCGTACTCAGCTCTGTGATGTGGGTGATTCGCATGGTGTCGCGCATCGCCCTATTTGGGGTAGGACGGCAGGTAGAATTTGACCTCAAGCAAAAGATTTTTCAACACTTGTTGCAGCTAGAGCCAAGCTATTTTGCTGCTAATACAACTGGGGATTTAATTAACCGTGCTACCAGTGACGTTGATAATATCCGACGGCTACTCGGATTTGCAGTGCTGAGTTTGGCAAATACAGTATTTGCTTACTTACTCAGGCTGCCAGTGATGTTATCAATCAGTACGACGTTGACTTTGGTAGCGATCGCGGTCTATCCCTTCATGCTGATTTTGGTGCAGATGTTTGGCGATAGGCTGCGTAGTCAACAAATGGTGGTGCAGGAGGAACTCTCTAACCTCAGTGAGCTGATCCAAGAAGACATGAGCGGCATGGCTCTGATCAAAATCTATGCCCAAGAGCAGAATGAGCGTCAAGCCTTCCGTCAGCTCAACCAGCAGCTTTTATCAGCAAATTTGTTGCTGGCGAAAACGCGGAATACTCTATTTCCCCTAGTGGGAGGACTGGCATATGTCAGTTTGCTACTCTTACTAGGGTTGGGGGCAGGACAAATTGCTTCTGGAGCTATCAGTGTTGGTGATTTTGTCGCTCTGCTCTTGTATGTGGAGGGTCTCGTTTTCCCCACAACACTACTAGGTTTTACAATTACTGCCTATCAAAGGGGTGAAGTCAGTATTGATCGCATCGAGTCGATTTTGCTGGCTGAACCCAAAATCAAAGACACGAGTAGCACTATCCATTTGCCGCGAGAGCGTGTTAAAGGTCAACTACAGGCTCAGCATCTGTGCTATACCTATCCAGGAGCTGCCACCCCAGCTTTACGTGATGTCAACTTTACGATTGAGCCAGGCGAAACAGTGGCGATTGTGGGACCAATTGGTTCTGGGAAATCAACTTTGGCAAATGCGATCCCGCGACTATTAAATATTGAGGCAGGGCAGTTGTTTCTGGATGGATATGACATTACCCAGATTGAATTGCAGGATTTACGCAATTGTGTAGCCTACGTCCCGCAAGATAGTTTCCTTTTCAGCACCACTATCAAAAATAATATTCGCTATGGCGAACCATTAGCTGAGCAGCCGGAAGTGGAAAAAGTCGCAAAGCAATCGCAAATCCACCCAGAAATTCTCAACTTTCCACAACAATATAAAACCATTGTTGGTGAGCGAGGGATTACGCTTTCTGGTGGGCAACGACAGCGCACTGCCCTATCTCGTGCCTTACTAGTTGATGCACCAGTTCTGATTTTGGATGATGCCCTCTCTAGTGTAGATAATCAGACGGCGACAGATATCTTGAATCATCTTTCTGCTGGCACCCAACGCCAAACGGTGATCTTTATCTCCCACCAGTTGTCTGCTGCTGCCACAGCTGACCGAATTTTAGTGATGGACAAGGGTCAAGTTGTCGAGTCTGGTACTCACGCGGAACTGCTACAACAACCTGGTCTTTATCAGTCACTTTGGAATCAACATCGGTTAGAGGAAATTCTACGTTAGATCGTTGGTTTCACGTTAGTAGCCCTTTCTTGCACTAACGGCGAAAGAGCAAGATGCTTGCATAAATATTTACGCTTCCGTAGTCATACGAATCTCCTATTGTTAGGTGGTAGAGAAGGCGCTTCAGTTTCCTAAGCCGTAGCGCCTTTCTGTATACTCATTATGTCATTACTTTCGATGCATTTTCAATACTAATAGCTATATTCTCTTTATTTTTATAGATAAAAGGTATATATTGGGTATAGTAACGTATATTAGGAGGTATGAAACGTGTGAAAAGCCGATTAGCTGTATTAATGGCCGAACGAGATCCCAGGATGAGTCAGCGGGAGCTGGCAGAGAAATCTGGGGTCAGTACTATGGCGGTCAATCGCCTATATAACAACGATTTCAAGCGAGTAGACACCGAAACACTAGAAAAGCTGTGTGCATTTTTCGAGTGTGAACTATCGGATCTATTGGTACTGAAAGTCGAGCAGGCATCCAGTAAGCCTTCTCTTAAACAAGAGCGCCCAAGAGGTGATCGCCCCGTCACAGCTGGAGGTGCGCGATGACGACAGGAACCCATCTCACCCTCGAAGAATTCTGGACCTTGCCCGAAGGAGAGACAGCGAATGAACTCATAGATGGTCAGGCTATACCTAAGGTGTCACCCAAGTATTTTCATTCAAGCCTGCAAGGGGCGTTACTTTTCTTGATAAGGAGATGGTGTAGAGGCTTTGGTCGAGTCAGGGCTGAGTGGTCTATCGCTTTAAAGCGATCGGGGAGAGATTGGGTTCCGGCGCCGGATGTCACTTACGTTTCATACGAGCGTTTGCCTAAGAGTTGGAAGCGCAACGAAGCCTGTCCCGTGCCCCCAGAGCTAGCGATTGAGATTATCTCCCCTGGACAGACTTTGAAAGAATTTGAAGATAAAGCCAAAGACTATTTAGCAGCAGGAGTATTGCGAGTCTGGGTGATTGACCCAGAACCTATGACTTTAAGAGTTTTTCAGCTTGAAGAGCTAGTCACCACGGACAATAGAGCTTGCGGGGAACCCACAGGCAATGTCCTCTTCTATAGCGCTTCCACCAAAATTGTGGACTCAGCATTTCCAGGTTTAGAATTTACTTTGAAGCAGGTGTTTGAGGAAGCTGAGTTGATCGAGGGGTGTGAGTAGCAGTCGAACAGAAAACAGCGCTAAGCCCCACCTTGCCTAAAACAGAAACGGGAATCGTATTATATTAGCGTGATAAATTCAATTTCTTAAGCTGTTTTTTCTAGATTAGGCATGACATACTCTAACCATTTCTCCTCCCATTCATTATATCTACTTAAGATGGCTGAACTTAACGGGCAGTAGCAACTGTGATTCCCCGCTCAGCCTGCCTAACCACTGAAAAATTTATAGCTTGATAGAATTTGTCCTTTGTTGGCGGCTAAAATAGAAGGCTAGACTGGTCATACTCTGTCGTGACCACTGAACGCACTCGGCGGTTAAGGCTTGTAGAATTGCACCCCAGTCTGTGCCAAAGATGAAACACACCCTTTCAGTTCTAGTAGAAGATGAAGCGGGAGTTCTTACCCGCATTGCTGGTCTATTCGCCAGGCGCGGCTTCAACATTGAGAGCCTAGCTGTTGGTCCAGCTGAGCAAGGAGGAATCTCTCGTATTACGATGGTTGTACCCGGTGATGACCGTATCATTGAACAACTCACTAAGCAACTTTATAAGCTAGTTAATGTCCTCAAAGTGCAGGATATCACCGAAACACCATGCGTAGAGCGAGAATTGATGCTGCTTAAAGTCAATGCTACTAGCTCCACACGCTCAGAAATTGTTGAACTAGCTCAAATTTTTCGAGCCCGAGTGGTTGATGTAGCAGAAGATTCTCTGACTTTAGAAGTGGTGGGAGATCCAGGTAAGATGGTGGCAATTGTACAGGTGCTACAGAAGTTTGGGCTGCGTGAAGTTGCCCGCACTGGCAAGGTTGCCCTCACTCGCGAGTCTGGGGTCAATACCGAGTTGCTCAAGTCTTTGGAAGCAAAGGTTTAACCTGACGCTTCACCTTCCCAGCCAGCCCAAAATTCTGACTTTACCCAATTTACTCTGTGCCACCTGGCGATTTGAGATTGCTCGTTGGCAATCAGGCTTAAGCGTTAGTGCTTGGTCAAAAGAAGCAAGTGCTTCTTCGTACCGTCCCAAGTCATTCAGTGCTATCCCACGACGAGTCCAAGCTTCAGGGTCATCTAGTTTAATTTCAATTGCTTGGTCAAAAGCAGTAAGTGCCTCTTCGCACCGTCCCAAGTCATTCAGTGCTATCCCACGACGAGTCCAAGCTTCAGGGTAATTTGGCTGTAGGTGAACTGCTCGATCAAAAGCCGCTAGCGCTTCTTTATACTGCTCCAAGTTACTTAACATGGCGCCACGGCTATACCAGGCTTTAGGATCGTCCTGTTTGATTTCAATTGCTCGGTTGAACGCAACAAGTGCTTCTTTATGCCGTCCTAATTTCTCTAGTGTCCAGCCGCGATTCATCCAACCTTCTGAGTGATGTGGTTGAAATTGGATGGCTTTGTCAAAAGCCGCAAGCGCTTCTTTATACCGTCCAAATTTTTCTAGCAACGTGCCGCGACTAATCCAAGCCTCAGGGTAATCCAGTTTGATTTGAATTGCTCGGCTACAAGCAGTAAGTGCCTCTTCGTATCGTCCTAAACTCTTCAACACCATGCCGCGGCTGTACCATGCGATGGGAAAATCCTGTTGCAGTTGGAGCGCTTGATCATAAGAAGCGAGTGCTTCTTTGTAAAGCTCCAAATTCTCTAGTGCCAAACCTCGATTAGTCCAGGTTATTGGGTCATCTCGGTTGATTTGAATCGCCTGATTGTAAGCAGAGATTGCCTCTTTATAACGTTTCAATCGGTAGAATGCTAAGCCACGACCAACCCAAGCGGTAAAGTAAATCCATTTCAATTGAATAGCCCGGTCAAAAGACGCGATCGCATCGGTGTAGTGTCCCAGTTCGTACAGCGTCATGCCCCGGTTATTCCAAGCTACAGGGTCATCCCGCTTAATCTGGATTAATTGGTCATAAGAAGCAAGCGCCTCTTCGTAACGTCCTAGAGTTTCTAGCGCCAAGCTACGGTTATTCCAGGCTTCTAGGTAATCCCATTGAATTTGAATCGCTTGGTTATAAGCAGCAATTGCCTCTTCGTACCGTCCCAATTTCTCTAGCGCCCAACCGCGATTGTTCCAGGCTTCTGGATAATCCTGTTTAATTTGAATCGCTTGGTCATAAGCAGCAATTGCCTCTTCGTACCGTCCCAATTTCTCTATTGCCACACCACGGCTATACCAGGCTTTAGGAGCGTGTCGTTGCAACAGAATCACCTGGTCATAAGTAGCAATTGCCTCTTCGTACCGTCCCAATTTCTCTAGCGCTAAGCTAAGACAATACCAGGCTTCCAGATGATCTTGTTGAATTTGAATCACCTGGTTATAGGCGGCAACAGCTTCTTCATACCTTTGCATGTCGTGTAGCTCACGACCTTGCTTCAGCCAAACTTCTGGATCTCTTGACAGAATTGAATTTGGTTCATAGGCTGAAGCATCACCGAACGCGGCTAATACCTCTATCGCCGATTGGTAGCGTTCAGCATAGTGGAATTGCACCATCTTGTCTAGGATGTTTGCCAACCTCTTACTTACTTGTGCATGTTGTTGCCAGATGAGTTGCAAGGTTCTCTGGTCCCTTTGCAGTTGATGAGGTGGCACTCCTGTAAGGGCTTGGATTCCTAGCATCCCCAAAGCATAAATGTCACTACAGAGCTGAGGCACATTGTTGAATTGTTCCACTGGCATATAGCCTGGTGTTCCCGCAACCGGGGTTAAGAGCTTGGAAGCAGCCTGGGTTCTAATTTGTTTCACTCCCCCAAAGTCAATCAGCGCCATGCTGCCATTTTTCTTCCGAATGACGTTAGCGGGCTTGATATCCCAATGAATCACTTGGTTTTGATGCACAAAAACGAGGACTTCCAGAATCTCCTGTAACAGCCTCACGACTTTGGTTTCGTTTAACCGCTGCCCTGGTTTCATCTCTTGGTTGAGGTCATGTCCTTCAATAAACTGTTGCACCAGATAAAATTCTTGATTTTCCTGAAAATAGGCGAGAAGTTGGGGAATCTGCTCGTGATTTCCCAACTTACGTAGTATTTGTGCTTCTCTTTCAAACAAGCGCACAGTCTTTTGATCGACAACATCAGGCTTAAGTCGCTTGATAATGCACCAATGGTTACCTTCTCTACACTGATCTTCGGCTAGATATGTATGGCTAAATCCGACACCTCCTAAATGGCGGATAATATGATAGCGACCAGTAAGTTTTGTTCCGAGCATAAGGTTTTATGCGGTAGAGGGAAGGGTTTAAGCAAGTTGATTTAAAGAGGGGTACGATATATCCCCACATTTCAACAATACTATTTTTGTTGGTGCGATCATAAGTGGTACTGCTAAAATTTAAGAAAAAAGCTTATATTCTTCGCAGTAAATTCACTTAGGTTAAATGACAAAAAAAGTGAAGAGCAAAGCCTAGGATAGCTCCGCCTTAAGTCAAAGGCTAACAGCCTAAGTCAGTTTCAACCGACTAACATGCAACTTTTTCAGTTCAATTGAATTGCTCGGTCATAGGAGGTAATCGCCTCTGGATAGCGGTGCAATTGATGCAGTACCCAGCCGCGATTTTCCCAAGATTTATATTCATCTGGCTGCAAATGTATAGCTTTGTTAAAGGAGTCAAGTGCTTCTGGGTAGCGTTGCAGAGCGACGAGTACATTACCTCGGCTATACCAGCCTTGATAGTAGCCCGGCTTAATAAGTGGCTGTTTGCTAGCTCACCGACTTATCTGCGTAGAACGAATACTGGTTGAAGGCTTCTGCTTCTCCTTTTTGATCAAACGAGAACACGCTAAAAGGGTCTCGAACATTTTTAGACTCCATTCCAGGTGTTCCAATCGGCATTCCAGGAACAGCAATGCCTGCCGCGTTTAGTTTTTCTGCTATCAGGCGTTTAATGTCATTGGCAGGAACGTGTCCTTCAATGACATACCCATTGATAACTGCTGTGTGACAAGAGGCTAAATCGTTGGGCACACGGTATTGCTGTTTAAGAGCATTCATGTCAGATGTTAAGACGTTTTTGACTTGGAATCCTTGGGTGTTCAAATGCTCCATCCAGCCACCGCAGCAACTACAAGATGGATCGCGATACACGGTAATTTTCAAAGCTTCCGGGGCTGCCTGTACACTTCCTGTGTTAGCCACTAGCCAGATGATGACTCCTGCAACCAAATAAACTGCAAGAAACTTCAGATAGCGACGGAGCTGAGTAATTAGTACATTGAGCTTCATAAAATCATATCCAACTTGTCTTGCCTGCGACTTAAGCTGATCGCTAAAATCGGCGCTAATTAAATTTATTTTGGCATTACCCCACCCGTGTCACCTCATCACACTCTCCTCAAAAGCGGAAACGTTTCTTCCGTTGCTTTTGCATGGCAACAGCTTTGCGCTTGCGTTTTTCCTGGGGAGTTTCGAAGTGACGATGCTTCTTTATGTCTGGAAAAATCCCCGCCTTGGACACCTCCCGCTTAAATCTCCGCAGGGCTGATTCAATTCCTTCATTTTCACCAAGAGTTACTTGGGTCATCCTTGCTCCTCAACTAAGTTAATCAGTAGCCACGTATTATTAAGTAATCCGGTCAGCCGCCAGTAAAAAACGTCAGACAATCTGCAAAGAATTGCTTGAGATCATCTTGCGTAATCTCAAATGATAGATTGCCGACCTAGATTGACATAAAACCTCTCCAAAATCACAGGATGTAGGGAGTTAGATTCGGAGAGGGGCTTGTAGATAGATAAAAACAAACAGCGCAACCGAATGTAATCTTTCACAAATACCATAACACAAAATCAGTATTACTTCACTAGGGAGATTTTGACAGGCGAAAAGCCTGAATTCTTGCCCAAAGCTGAAAGTCTAGCTGTCAAATTAGCATGGCGTACTACTACGCTTACAACCCCTAAATGGATAAAGTTGGACCTAGACCCAGAGAAGCACCCCGAATGCGACTTAAACGCTCGGTTTCCTTCTGCAACTGAGATTTAGTAAATGCAGATGGTCTACTTGCGGAATTACCAACAAACTGGGCTGGGTCATGCTCCCAACCGAGGAGTTCGCAGATGAACTGCCCTAGAGCAGCTGCTATGGGAGGACAGACGGCATTGCCAACCTGGCGATACTGCTGTAAGCGAGGGATGGTATCGGGCCAAATGAAATTATCGCTAAACCCTTGCAGTCTGGCTGATTCTCTAACAGAGATCACTCGATCGTAGCGGTAATGGATGGGGCGCAGTGGCGTAAAGTTTCCTGCACCTGCCCGGAGCGTGTAGCTTGGTCGTTCTGGATGCAGGCGGTCGTAGAAATACTTTTTTGATCGTTTACCGGGGGCGAGATTTGCCAACTCTTGCAGCGCCTTCTTTGTATGCTGAGTTGGTTCATGGTTGGGAATTGCAGCAGCAGCAGGTGAGGTGACGTCTGGGAGATCTTCTAAGACATCCTGGCAAGTTCGGTATAGCGGACGGTGCATTAGTTTAACAGCAGGTGTCGCCGGAGGAAAGTGTGTCGCGGCAGGAGGAAAGTGAGCAATTTGTGTTGCTACCGTTCCGAGAGTGAATAGACGCTTGCGGTTCTGCGGTACGCCATAGTCGGCAGCTGACAGCACACCGTAGGTAATGTTGTACTCAAGCGCCCTAAAGCGGTCAATGAGTTGTTGGTAGACCTGACCGTTACTGATGGTTTGCAAGTTAGGTACGTTTTCCAGAATAAAGGCAGTGGGTCGTAGTTCGGCAACAAACCGCACAAAATCGAAAATCAGTTGTCCCCGCGGATCAGCTAACCCCTGACGGGAACCAACAATACTAAAGGCCTGACATGGAGGACCACCAATCAGCAAATCAACACTGTTTAACTGCAATACATTAAGTAAGTCATGACCATTGGCTTTTGCCAGGTCCAACACCAACCCTTGCGCACCGCGATAACTATGGTTGTAGTTATAAGCGGCAATGGCTCTGACATCACTGTCGAATCCCCCCTTGACTGCTAACCCAACGTCAAGCAGTCCAGTAGAAAAACCACCACACCCACAAAAAAGGTCAATTACTGTCTGACAACCCACCATGCTTGTAGATTCGATCTTTCATTTAGAAGGTGACGTTAGCCAATAACCTAATTTTTGAATCGCTCCCTCATCATTGTTCTATAAAATGAGCATCAGTCTTTCAGCTTCTTGCTGAATTATCTACAACTGCAGTACCAAACATAAAAGCCTCTCAGTGGAGAGGCTTTTGTTTCAACTTTTTAGAGAAAACTATTCAAACTCTAAGCGGTAATAACAGCGATCGCGCCAAAACCAGCTGAGAAAGCAGCAGAGACGAGTGCTGTTGCCGCCAGCCACCAAGCAGCAGCAGCAGCAGCTTTGCGAGTTTCTTGTGCTTGGTGCTGGGCTTGCCGCTTGACATCTTCTAAGCGCCTTTGCGCTTCCTGTTGGACGCTTTCTGCTCGTTGCAGCACTGAATTACGGGCTCCCTCAATTCTGTCGATAATGCGATTGGCATCTGCCTCCGAGACATCCTCGCGGGAACTCATAACAGCCACCAAGGTATCCCGATTGAACGATCCCAAGCGATCACGGAGTGCATCAAACCCCGCCTGTGGATCGTTGAACAACTGGCGCACATCACGCGTGATGCCGTCATAGTTGAGTTCAGGACGGTCAAGGGAGTTGAGGTAGTTCCTAATGTTGGCAAAAACACCTTCAATGACATCTTGAATCTGGCGCTGGATACCCCGTACTTGCTCCACAATTGAATCACGAACAGATAAGACTTGGTTTACAATCCGGTTGGCTTCCTCCTCTGAAATATCTGGACGCGCTTGTAGCAAGGACACCACGGTGGAGCGGTCAAACTGGGAGAGGCGATCACTGAAACCCTCAACACCAGCTTGCGGATCGTTCAGCAACAACTGCAAATCGCGCTTGATGCCTTCTGGATTGAGTTCGTCTTTACCAGTGTTCCGCAAGTAGTCTTCGAGATTAGCTCGAAAAGTCTGCACTCGCTCCTGAGTCCGAGCCGCAAAGCGACGAGGCGCCCGCACGATGTTGCGAAGCGTCAGTTCCACCTGGTCAATCACCTGATTGATTTGCTCCTCGCTCAAGTCTTGCCGTTGACTGAGCAATTTCACGAGAGTGTCTCGATCGACCTGGGAAAGACGACTGCGCAGCCGCACGGCTCCTTGCTGGGGATTTTCTAAGAGTACGGCTAAATCTCGGCGGATACCTTCGGGATTGAGTTCGTCCTTACCAGTATTGCGTAGATAATCGGCAATGGCGGTAGAGACTTGGTCGTATTGCTCCTTAGCTTTCCCTACCAATACTTGAGGGGAATGTCGGACGCGATTCCATGTCTCATCAACCTGATTGAGCACCTGATTAACCTGGTCTTCACTCAGATCTTGCCTTTGGCTTAACAGTTGCACTAATGTATCGCGGTCAAAGCGCGAAAGTCGCGCCCTAACTGCGGTAAGTCCCGCTTCTGGATCATCTAGAACTGTCTGCAGATCTCTTTTGATGCCTTCTGGATTGAGTTCGTCTTTGCCAGTGTTCCGCAAATATGACTCTAGATTGAGCCACAGGGTTTCGGCTTTTTGTCTTGCTTGTTCGGCGAGTGCTTGCGATTCAAATACAACACCATGACGAGTGTTTTCAATCTCGGCAATGATTGGCTCTGCTTCCTGCGGCGTGATATCCAACCGCTGCCCCAAGATTTGCCTTACTGTGTTGTTGTCAAACTGAGCTAAGCGACTGTTCTGCGTTTCAGAATCTATGTCAGAATCTTCTAGCAGCGGTTTTAAATTCTGCCGAATTCCTTCAGGAGTCAGTTCTGCTTTCGGAGTTGTCAACAGATATCGTTCTACTTGCTGCCTGACCTCTCTTGTCGTTTCTTGCTCGGCGGCTGTTGTCACCGCAGCTAGAACTTCTTGCCGGATAGCTTCTAGCTGATCAGCAATTTCTTGAATTCTTGCCTGAGTGAACAAACCTCGCTGTTTCAGAATTTCCACGAAGTCGCTTTTTGACAGCTGTTCAATCTGACTGCGCACGCTCCTTGGGTCTGCCTCCGGGTCGTAGAGGATGTCACTAAATTCTTGCGACACTTTCTCTCGTGTCATCCGCCAGGAGTAGGAGTTAAGCAGGTAGTTTTCCACGTCAGCTCGAACCGTATTGTGCGGTAAAACTTCGGTTTCAAACCCTAACTGACCAGCTAGCTTATTTGCTTGTTCAGTGGCTTTGTCTCTAGCTGTAGAAAGCTGACTTCCGGCTGTAGACAGCTGACTTCTGGCTGTAGACAGCGAAGTTAAGATTTTTTCAACATCTAGATCTGAGAGGTCCACCCGCCCCAGAGCTATCCCCATAAGATTGTTCAATATCTGCTGGCGAAAGCCTGGTGTAGCCGACTGATCAGGTCTTTGTTCTGTATCGCGTGAGGACCGAACTTCTGCAATCAGCTGATCCAG
>JAFAVL010000179.1 GCA_019242465.1 Chroococcidiopsidaceae cyanobacterium CP_BM_RX_35
TCGCTTTGCGGCTGGTAAGTCCAGGTCATGATGATGGGGCTTTAGTGAGAGCAATCTGTGTATACGAAGCTGACTACAACCAGCTCGACCTAGGTTTTGTTGCTAATGAGCTAGCTGTGTTGCAGCGTTATCTAGACTTGGAGCCGGAAAAATGCTCTCTTCTAGCGACAGCAATGGCAGCAATTGACTGGTCAGCACTACCAGATCGGCAAAAGTTTGAACAGTCGCTTTTCCAGGTGCGCTCCTCCCTGCAAAACCTCAATCATGGGCTCAAACAACATCGGATTCAATTATTGGGTCACGCTCACCTAGATTTAGCTTGGTTGTGGCCTCTGAGTGAAACCTGGGAAGCTGCTCAGCGGACATTTGAATCAGTTCTCCAACTCCAGCAAGAATTTCCCCAGCTCATCTTCTGCCACTCTACACCAGCACTCTATGCCTGGATTGAAGCAAATCGTCCAGACTTATTCGCCGCTATT
The DNA here is from genome assembly GCA_019242465.1 of Chroococcidiopsidaceae cyanobacterium CP_BM_RX_35. Next base: position 480 of record JAFAVL010000179.1, read on the forward strand.
CAACAGCAGGTAGTGGCTGGGCGCTGGGAAGTTGTAGGTGGCTTTTGGGTAGAGCCAGAGCTGAACTTGGTTAATGGTGAGTCCATCGTGCGTCAAGTCCTCTATGGTCAGCGCTACGTCCTAGAAAAATTTGGCAAAATCTCTACTATCGCCTGGCTACCAGATAGTTTTGGATTCAGCTGGATTCTGCCGCAGATTCTCAAACAGGGCGGAATTGAATATTTCGTCACCCAAAAATTGCGTTGGAATGATACCACTGAATTTCCCTACGGTGCTTTTTGGTGGCGATCGCTCGACGGTACGCAGATATTTAGCCTCATGTCTGCTCCAATAGGAGAAGGGATTGAACCGCTGAGAATGATCGACTATGCCCGTGACTGGGAAAATCAAACCAGTCTTCTAGACACCCTCTGGCTGCCCGGTGTTGGCGATCATGGAGGTGGTCCCACTCGCGACATGTTAGAAATTGCTCAGCGTTGGCAAAAGTCCCCCTACTTCCCACAATTAGAATTCACCACAGCCCAGAGCTACTTACAACACATTAGCAGCCATACATCGAGAGATGAGAGCAAGGATATACATCCTTCTCTCCCCATTCCCTCATCCCCCCATCCTCCCACGCCCCCTCCATCCCCCTTTCCCATCTGGGAAGATGAACTGTATCTAGAATTCCACCGTGGCTGTTACACCTCGCATGCCGAGCAAAAGTGGTGGAATCGCCATTGTGAAGGATTGTTGTATCAGGCAGAACTGTTTGCGGCTTTGGCAACTCAAGGGAACGCCTATGGCAGCTCCGGCGACGCGCTCGTGCAAGCTCAAAGCTGTGTGGCAAGTTATCCTCAAGCTGAGTTAGAAGCTGCCTGGAAACAGGTGCTGTTCAATCAGTTTCACGATATTCTGCCGGGTTCATCCATTCCTCAAGTCTATGTGGATGCCAACCAAGCTTGGCAGGAGGTGGAACAGGTTGGGGAGGAGATCTTGCAGCAGTCGTTGAGCGCGATCGCAAACCAAATTTCCTTTCCCATGCCACCACAACCAGATGCTTTACCAATTGTCGTTTTTAACCCCCTCAACTGGCAGCGCTCAGAGGTAGTTGCCGTCTCCTTACCAGTGTCTTTCCCTAATTGGGAGATCTATGACTTAGAAGCACATGAACTACCGACTCAGATGTCTAGCACATCAACTCTACTATTTTTAGCTAGAGATATCCCTTCCGTCGGTTATCGTGTCTTTTGGCTATGTCGTGGCAAAGGGGCAAGACCTAGCCCAGAAAATCTTACTGGGAAAGATTGGGTCTTAGAAAATAACTTGTTGCGTGTAGTTATAGAACCTAAAACTGGAAATTTATCCAGCATTTTTGACAAACTTCATCACCGGGAAATCTTAAATCAATTAGGGGGTAATCAGTTACAAGCCTTTCAGGATAGTGGGCAATATTGGGATGCTTGGAACATCGATCCTAACTATGCCCAGCACCCCTTACCCTCCGCAGAACTAAAATCTATCCAGTGGGTAGAATGTGGACCAGTGCAGAGCTGTGTACGCGTCGTACGCCAACTGGGTCAATCTGAGTTTTGTCAAGATTACATCCTGCAAGTTAGCTCATCAGTCCTCAAAATTGCTACTACAGTAGACTGGCAAGAGCGCCAGGTATTGGTGAAAGCGGCTTTCCCGCTTAACCTAGAGGCTGACTATGCCAGCTACGAAATTGCCTGTGGCGCTATTCGACGACCAACCAAACCTAAAACTCCAGCTGAGCAGGCAAAGTGGGAAGTCCCTGCCCTGCATTGGGCAGACCTCAGTGCAGCTGACTATGGCGTCAGTTTGCTAAATGATTGCAAATATGGTTATGATAGCCAGCCGCAGCAGTTACGCCTCACCCTGCTACGGAGTCCCAGCTGGCCTGATCCAGAGGCAGATCGAGGTTTTCACAAATTCACCTATGCCATTTATCCTCACAAGGGGAGTTGGCAGTCAGCCCACTCTGTTCGACGAGGTTATGAACTAAATCTACCGTTGCAAGTGATGCTGCTTCCTGCCGTTTCCAACCCGATATCTGGTCAGTTACCTTCTGTAGGTCGCTTGTTAGATTTGTCTGATGAGAATCTTATCCTAATGGCATTTAAACAATCAGAAGCTGACCCTCAAAAGTGGATTCTGCGATGTTATGAATGCCACGGAGAGCTAGCCTATTTGTCTTTGCAGAGCGATCTAGGGTTAGTGCTTGCACACCCAGTCAATTTACTAGAGGAACTTGTTGGCACGCATGAGACATCCTCCACGGAGCAAACTTTTAAGATTGAGCCCTGGAAAATCGCCAATTTTACAGTTCTTATAAAGAATTAGCCTGAAACTCCTGCGGCTTTGGCCCTTGTCATAGGTAACGAGAAGCTTTCTAGACATGGAGAGCCTCAGGAGCAAGCATTACCTCAAGCATGTTCTAATCTTCGTGGTCTTCAAACGGGTCGCTCAATTCCTTGGAAGGAGGACCGAAAGACGTGTAGATTGCTAAGCCAGTAATTGCAATGACCACGGCACAGACAGAAATGCTAAGAACTGTTGCGGGTTCCATAGGGCGGATAAATTATGAGAGCTATTACTATAGAATATTACAGAACATTAAAAAATGCTGTCGCAACTCACTATTAGGTGACATATGGCACAACGCACTCGACTAGGAGAAATCCTTAGACCCTTGAACTCTGAGTATGGTAAAGTTGCTCCAGGTTGGGGAACAACTCCATTGATGGCTGTCTTCATGCTGCTATTTTTCGTTTTCTTGCTGATTATTCTCCAAATCTACAACTCCTCATTATTATTCGAGAGAATGGATATATCTCCCGATTGGGGCGGTTTAAGCCGTTAACTGTCTTTGAAAGCGAAGCTTAAATATTTTTAGCTCTCCCGGTTCAGCCGGGTTTTTTTAGGCGTCTTATACTAGGGGTTGAGGACAATACAAAACTTGGTTGGCTGAGTTGAGAAGTTGTAGGAGGACGTGAGTTGAACATCTTTGGCATTGGGCTGCCAGAAATGGCTGTAATCATGGTTGTAGCTCTTCTAATTTTTGGTCCCAAAAAGCTACCAGAGATTGGTCGGAGTCTGGGCAAAGCGATGCGCAGCTTTCAAGATGCTTCTAGGGAGTTTGAGACTGAATTTAAACGCGAAGCAGAGCAACTGGAGCAAGCTGTCAAAACAACAGCTGAGCTTGAACCTCGGCAGATAGCAGCAGCTGAGACATCGGAGGAGCATGCTGCTAGTTCGTCGCCACAGAGCTAAGTAGTAGCTCTAGACTGGTTAGATGATGCAATGACAGAAGTTGCTGCTACCCGCGTGGTAATTCCTCGGCTAATTGTTGGTCTTGGGAATCCAGAACCTAAGTACGATCGCACCCGTCACAATATTGGCTTTGCTGCTGTCGATGCCTTGGCACATTCCTGGCAAATTTCTCTATCAGAAAATCGCAAGTTTCAAGGAGAATTCGGAGAAGGTCAAGGAACTCAAGCAGATAAAATCCGCTTGTTGAAGCCATTAACGTACATGAATCACTCTGGGCAAGCTATCCGCTCAGTGATAAACTGGTTTAAGCTGACTCCAGAGTCGGTGTTGATCGTCTATGACGATATGGATTTGCCTCTAGGTAAAATTCGCTTGCGCTTATCTGGTTCAGCTGGAGGACACAACGGGATGAAAAGTGCAATAACGCACCTTGGTACTCAAAACTTTCCTCGCCTACGAATCGGTATTGGCAAACCTCAAGTTTCCTCAGGTAATGATGCCACCATCTCCTACGTGCTAGGACGATTTTCCTCAGATGAAGTCCAGCAGATATCTGAAGTTCTTTCTCTTGTCGTTAAGGCAGTGGAACTGAGCCTGAAGCAGGGGGTAGAAAAGGCAATGAATCGCTACAATTAATAATAGATTTTGACGACTGCTGCAACTGTAGCAGCTAGTCAGTATAAATCATGTCTTCTCAAGGCAGTTTGAGTTCGTTGACAACTTATTAATTAAAGACAAAAGCGGACTTTACATCCAGAATAAAGCCCACTTTTTCTAGTTCATCAACCCAGGCAATCGATCGGTTTATCTCATTCGTCTCTTGCGTCGAGCAGCAACTGCTTTGCGTTTACGCTTCTCTAAAGGGGTTTCAAAGTGCCGATGATATTTCACATCAGCTAATATTCCCGCCTTAGAAACTTGAC
>JAFAVL010000294.1 GCA_019242465.1 Chroococcidiopsidaceae cyanobacterium CP_BM_RX_35
TTGATCGAATTATCAATACGGGTAACATTGAGGTACTCTTTCATGCTCAGGTCACCAGGTTAGATGGTGATGCATCGTTGCGTCAGGTTGAAATTACTAACTGTCATGACGGAGCGGTGCAAAAAATTGATACTCGACGGCTGTTTATTTGCATTGGTGGCGCGCCTAACACCGAGTGGGCAAAGGACACCAATATTATGCATGATCAGGCAGGTTATCTGATAACTGGATCAGACTTGCTCAAAGATGGTCGTCCACCAGAATGCTGGACACTTGGTCGTGATCCCTTCTTTCTCGAAACGAGTGTTCCAGGTTCCTTCGCTGCCGGCGATGTCCGGCATAACTCTGTAAAGCGGGTTGCTTCAGCAGTTGGCGAAGGTGCTATGGCTGTGACCTTTGTTCATAAATATTTAGAGGAAACGGCTTGAGTCTAATATTTATTGATTTTGCCTCAAAGAAGACTCCCGCACTCGCCTGAAGTTATCACAAACGCAAGGAGGCGAAACAGCAAAGACACTCCACTTACCATAATAGGTGTTCTGGAGTTTCGTCTCCAGTGCTGGATAGCTGAAACTGCCTGCTACCCAACACGACGGATATTCGCAGCCAATAATATTTTGCTTGCAGTACCAGGCTGCGCGAGTGCACTCGCTTGTTGCAACGAAGGATTGCAATACTGCGGCATCACTTCTACAGTGCTCCCGCCTTAGTTCTAGCGTTGCGTCGGCTGATTCAGATTCGCCAGTTAGGGATCAATACGCTTAACTTCAGCAAGCTGCCACCCAGTCGTCTTAAAGCCCTGGCTCGCACTGCTCCGAGTCAACGGGTGCGAATGATTGCGCGGATGGCAGATGATCGGCGCATGGCAGTTTTAGTTGCTTTCGCTCACACCATCGAAGCGATCACGCAAGATGATGTCCTGGATGTCTTGGAGTTGCTGGTCACGAGTCAGGGTTTTTAGGGACAGTTGCTTCTACGATGCGAGAAAAGTAAAACCGAGTCCGAGTCATTGCCTCTCGCTGCACAGTAAAACCGTTATTTGCCAAAATTTTAACTATATCTGCTTCGCGGTGCAGATAAGCACGAGTTGCTTTACTCGGTCCCGGAAAGAAACTCCCGATTTTTTTTAGTAAACTGAGAGCGAAAGTTTTTGGGGCAAAGCTGAGAATTAGGCGCGACTCTGCCATAGAACTTAGGTGGGAAATCATTTGTGCGACTTTGTCCTGGGGATAGTGAATTAAGACATCCAGGCAAATGACGGTGTGGTAGCGACCATTTAAAGTTTCCAAGTCCTGTACGGCAAACGTGGGATTACTAGTGTTACCTAAGGTTGCCTTGGCTCTATCTTTAGCTTATTCTACCATCTTTTCAGAAATATCACTGGCGTCGACATTGGCACCTGCTTGTGCCAAGGGGATGCTGAGGCTACCCACACCACATCCGGCATCGCAAATCGAGCAATTTGCTAAGTTGTTGTCAGCTTTCAACCAGTTAAGAACTGTCTCGACTGTCTGTTGATGCCCTGTGCGGATGTCCAACTGGACTTTGTTAACTTCGCCATCGCCGTATATCCGTCGCCAGCGATCGAATCCTGTGGAATTGAAGTACTCCTGCACAATTGTCTTATCGTCTGCTGCGTCCATAAAATTGGTTCTGTTAATTGTTTCCCATGATTAAAGTTACCATTTGTTAAGAACTAACTATTTGTTTTGGGGCACTATCGTCTAATTTTCTTCACGCAAACGATTAATCCGGCGACGCTGTTCACATAATTCTACCTCTAACAGGGCATTCAGTTCATCTAAATTCATAATATGTTCATCCATATATCTATTGAGTTCTCGTAGCTTGGCAATATGACTTGCTCTTATTTCTGGAACTGGAATTCTCAATTGATTGTTCATAATAAATCAAAATATCTCCTAATCTCAGAAATAGTAGCTCTTACAGCATTTACAGTTGCCTGAGCATCAGCAATACTTTGGACAAGTAACCGCACTCGACATCATAATACATATATAATACATTAACAGATGACTACGTATATAGCACCATGCCGTACAAAGTTGATGGTGCCAGTAGATAGGTACAGCTTTGAGGTTTAACATGGAACTGATCTTTAAAGAAGATTTGGTAAGTGTAGATTGGGAACGGTTAGCTAGTATCTATCGACGAGCCTATGGAGGCAGGATGCCAGTTCAACGTATTGAGAACATTTTTCGCCGTAGCTACGTTACCCGTCTTGCTTACCTTAATGGTCAGCTTGTGGGTGGTGTTTATGCATTTTCTGATGGAGAGTTGGATGCCACTGTTCATGGCTTGGCTGTTGACCCTGACTTTCAACGGCGTGGTATCGGCATACAGTTAATGAAGTCTATTCTTAGTGCCTTTCCTAAGCACATCGCGGTACTATGTACAGCAGAAGAACAGTATCACGATTTCTATCGTCAGCTCGGATTCCAGCGCTTAAAAACTGCAATGGCAATTGGCTTTCCTCCCGAACAGATAGAGGAAAGCAACTGAGGCTGTGAATGTAGAAAGTGGTTTGTTAATAAAAGTTCATCAAACTCACGTTTGTTGTTGAGCAGTACAAACAAGACCGAATACGGTATTTTGAATAGTTGTACTGAAGTCGGGGTCACCAACAGCTGGATTGACTGATAGACCCATTTTTACAGGATGATCGCTGTATTAATTATCTTCAAATTGACCTATAAACATTGTATGTTTGCTAACAAAATATCTGTCAACAATACTATACTTGGAATTCATATTGATTAGGCTTCAAGTCGGACGATTTCAGCTAGCAGTTCTTCACGAGAGCGAGAATCTTGAATAAAAAACATAGGGTAAATTACAACTTGACTGACCAGTCTTGAACAGCAAGTCCTGGAACTTTATCAAAGTCTTGCAGGTTTCGGTTGAGAAGAATGCCGTCGT
>JAFAVL010000343.1 GCA_019242465.1 Chroococcidiopsidaceae cyanobacterium CP_BM_RX_35
GCAAGGCTGACTCCTCTAGGGGTTGAAGTTTATAGTTTTGCAGGTGATCGCCTCAAAAAACACCTCCGTACCCTGAGTTGGAATCCATTCATGGTGGAAAAGCAGGGCTTTAAGCACTTCATGCTTAAGGAAATCTATGAGCAACCAAGAGTCGTTAGAGCTTTTTTAGCAGCTTATGCGGATGAGGGTTGGCACCCAGGGGGGAAGCCCGAGATCCCGCTACAGTTAGGACTATCACCCGAACTATATGCGGATTTAAAACAGATTCAAATTATCGCTTGTGGAACCAGTTGGCACGCTAGCTTGGTGGGTAAGTTCTTGCTGGAACAACTGGCTGGGATTGCCACAACCGTGCATATTGCCTCCGAGTTTCGCTATGCACCGCCACCTCTAAGTGCGAATACACTCACGATTGGAGTTACTCAGTCTGGGGAAACATCTGATACATTAGCGGCTTTGGCAATGGAAAAAGAGCGTCGCTCTAATCTATCACCTCAGTACCAGCCCCGACTCTTGGGCATTACCAATCGCCCCGATAGCTCACTGGCGACTCTAGTACCACAACTGATCTACACCCATGCAGGAATTGAAATTGGGGTTGCCGCCACTAAAACTTTTATCGCTCAGTTGTTAGCTTTTTACTGCCTCGCTTTGGATTTGGGATATCGTCGCCAGGCTTTGTCTCTAAAGCGGTTAGAGGAGATTTTGCAGGGGTTACGACAACTGCCAGCTCAGATGGAACTGATTTTAGAAAACCAAGAGCGTTATATCCAAGAGATCACACATCAATTTGCTGATACGAAAGATTTTATCTTTATCGGACGCGGTATTAATTTCCCTATCGCCTTGGAAGGAGCACTAAAACTGAAGGAAATTAGCTACATTCATGCCGAAGGCTATCCGGCTGGGGAACTGAAGCATGGACCAATAGCTTTGTTGGATGCTAAGGTGCCAGTGGTTGCGATCGCAGTGCCTGGTAGAGTTTACGAAAAAGTTCTCTCCAACGCTCAAGAAGCCAAAGCCCGTAATGCTCATCTGATTGGTGTCACCTCAGTGAACAATCAAGAGGCATCTGAGACATTCGATAACCTACTCCCTATCCCTGCTATAGAAGAGTTACTCTCCCCCATACTTACAGTGATTCCTCTACAGTTATTGGCATATCACATCGCCGCTCGCCGAGGCTTGGATGTTGATCAGCCCCGCAATCTAGCCAAATCAGTAACGGTCGAATAGTTGTCCACGTTTTTTGAAAGATACGATGCTAATGATGACCGATATGGTAGTACAGAAAAAGCGACATACTCAGTCAGAAGATAGGATTATAACGTTTAAGCTGAGGCAATTTTCCGTCACCTTGCCATCTTTTGATAACCAGCGCTTAGTCGGACACGCAGCGCGTCGGACTATAGGTAAGGCGGAGCTAGTACGCAAAATCATCCAGGAATGGCTCGATCAACATGAGCCAGAATTGCAGCATTACTGGCAAGAACTCTCAGTCCAAACCGGACTCCCAATCTCTGAGGTGAAGCTCAAAGTTTTAGATGAATTCAAGCAATATGCCCGTCGTGGGCGCTCACTTGGTAGTTCTAACGAAGTAGAACCCTAAGTTCAACTGATTACTGCCTAAAAATACTCACTCTATAAGGATTTAAGTTATGTTTGCCGCCCTCTCAGGAATGAAAGGTAACTTTCTCAGTGGTTTTGGTAAAAGTATCTCTTTATTACTAAAGAAGGTAACAGCACGTATCGAATACATGAAATGTTTTCGGGTAGTTTCCCTAAAGCCAGAACAGCCTTCTCAAGGGAATGTACTGCTTTCTTATCGGATTGAGCCATTCTTCTTTAAATCCGGTAAGTCCTTGCCCAACGATCACACTTGGTATTGGGAGTGTAGACAAATCGCGCAAACCTTTTTAGACCTCGGTTATTGCGTTGATGTTATACAATTCCATAATTACAAGTTTGTTCCCAAAAAAGACTACGCCTTTTTTATCGATATTCGTCATCGACTGGAACAGCTTTCACCTCTACTTAATAAAGACTGTATCAAAATATTGCATAGCGATACAGCTCATATTCTGTTCCATAATTATGCCGAACAAAAAAGGCTTTTAGCACTCCAACAAAGGAAGGGCATTACCCTAAAGCCACAAAGGTTTGAGATGCCAAATGTAGCAATCGAGTATGCCGATTGTATGACACTTCTAGGAAATGAATTTACCATTGATACCTTCAAGTATGCCAAGAAGCCAATCTACCGCATTCCTATCTCTAGCCCGAAGGTTTATTCCTGGCCTAAAGAGAAGAATTTTGAATCTTGTCGCAAGTCTTTTCTCTGGTTTGGTAGTGGTGGACTAGTTCATAAAGGGTTGGACTTGGTTTTGGATGCTTTTGCTGAAATGCCAGAATATCATTTAACCATTTGTGGACCTGTAAGTAAAGAGAAAGATTTTGAAAAAGCTTTTTATAAAGAGCTTTATGCTACTCCTAACATTCACATGTATGGCTGGATTAACATTAGTAGTCCCCAATTTATAGAAATCGCCAATAGCTGTGTAGGAATTATTTATCCCTCTTGCTCAGAGGGCGGTGGTGGATGTGTAATTACCTGTATGCATGCTGGTTTAATCCCAATTGTCAGTTATGAATCGAGTGTAGATGTAAGAGATGATTTCGGGATGATTCTAAAAGAATCTTCCATTGAAGAAATTAAGAATTCGATCCAGATGATTTCTAGTCTTCCTGCTTCAGAACTAAAAAATATGTCGAGGAAAGCCTGGGAATTTGCGAGAGCTAATCATACAAGGGAGAAGTTTGCAGAATCATACCGAAACACTGTGGGTGAAATCATCAGTAATCATCGCAAAACTAACATAGTTGGAATTGTAAGCACATCTGAGAATTTTACAGACAATAATGTACTAGAAGGTGCTTGTACTTAATCCATTTTACTCACAATATAGTATATAAAACTCAGAATGGGGAATAGACAAATTGTTAGTCACTTAAGGATGATTTTTGGAGCGAAGCTTCGCTCTATTAATGCTGACATCCTATCGCGCTGGATTTCATATTTTCAAAGTCATCCAGTAGTAGTTAGTCAGAAATCGGCAATGGTATTTTCTCCTCATCAAGATGATGAAACTTTAGGATGTGGAGGCATGATTGCTCTCAAGCGCTCACTAGGAGTGCCTGTAGAAGTCGTTTTTTTGACAGATGGACGTTATGGTAGACCAGAATGGATTACACCAGAAACAATCATAGAGATTCGCCAGCAAGAGGCTGTGAATGCTCTAAATATTCTGGGAGTTGCCAGTTCAGGAATTCACTTTATCAATCAATTAGACGGCTCTTTGCAACATTTGCCTCATGACCAACGCCAGCATGTAGTCAATCAGTTAGTTCAACGGTTACAGTCGTTTACACCAGGAGAGATTTACGTTCCCCATAAGAAAGACGTCCATGGCGATCATGAGGCTACTTATAAATTGGTCCAGGAGGCGATCGCTGCATCTGGAATCCAGGTCGAACTATTACAGTATCCCATCTGGATGCTTTGGCAAAATCCCATGTCTTTTAATTTAAAGTTCGAGGATACGTCTAATGCTTACAGATTAGCAATTGATTCTGTTAGAGATAGAAAGAAGCAAGCTATAGAAAGCTATATTTCCCAGATGTCTGGATTACCAAAAGGTTTTCTAAACCGTTTCTTTTTACCTTATGAAATTTTCTTTAGGGAAAATTTTTAATTATTACGTTTACTGAACATCACTCTCAAAATTA
>JAFAVL010000369.1 GCA_019242465.1 Chroococcidiopsidaceae cyanobacterium CP_BM_RX_35
GCTTCTAGTACAAACATCTGTCCTCCTTATGGTGTTATTTTACCATAAGAAATTGATTCGCTATCGCTCAGTTTGTTTATTGGTCGCAATTCATCTGGGCACCAAAGAATTTTGGTGCCAGCCTTCTTGCTCCATTAAGGTAATCAATTCCTTGCTTAAACCTTTTCAAACCTCTTCATGATCATCAACTTTCTTGACTCTTCTTAGTCTTTCTCTTTAATTCGAGCAACAGGAGTAGTAGAACCAGTTGGGGCAGGAAAGTCTCAAGCGCCAATTGAGCAGCCTTACCCCAATCAGGTAATGCAGAGGGAGAAGTAGATAGGGAAGCCTAGTGTGCCAACAGGTAAGCAATGAGCGACAAAACTAACCAGTAGACATGAACCAGCCGAACGTTAAATTTTATCCATAGCTTTTTCCCACTACATCAAGTTCAGTGCAATATATTGTTAAAACCAAGTCATTCTAGTTTGAGGACTTCGTGAAGGCACTCTTACTCTACCCTTGTTTTCCCCAATCTTTCTGGTCTTATGATCGGTTTATGGAACTGGCTGGACTTAAGGCAGTCATTCCGCCATTGGGAATTATTACAGTCGCAGCACTCCTGCCAGAGGATTGGGAAATTAGGTTTTATGACCGCAATGTCAAACCTGAAACAGATGGTGATTGGGAGTGGTGTGAGCTGGTTATTCTCTCTGCCATGCTGGTGCAGAAGCCTGACTTCCACGCCCTGATTCAAAAAGCTGTGCGGTTGGACAAGCAGGTGGTAGTAGGTGGTCCTTATCCAACGTCAGTCCCTCAAGATGCCCTCGCTTCTGGGGCGCATTACCTGGTATTGGATGAGGGGGAGATAACTGTCCAGCAATTTCTAGAAGCACTTGCCCAAGGCAAAGACCAAGGGATCTTTCGCGCCACTGAGAAGCCTGACGTCACCACTAGCCCGATTCCCCGCTTCGATCTGCTCCAGCAGGATGCCTACTTGATGATGGCGATTCAGTTTTCTCGCGGCTGTCCCTTCAACTGCGAATTCTGTGACATTATCACCCTATACGGTCGCAAACCACGTACCAAAGAGCCGAGTCAGACCATTAGAGAACTGCAAACTCTGTACAATTTAGGCTGGCGGGGGTCTGTGTTCATTGTTGATGACAACTTTATTGGTAATCAGCGCAATGTTAAACGCCTGCTGAGGGAGTTGATGCCTTGGATGCAGGAGCGCAATTATCCTTTCACCTTCCTCACTGAAGCCTCTGTGAATTTGGCAGAGGATGCTGAACTGCTGGAGCTGATGGCTAAAGCGGGTTTCTATGGCGTCTTTTTAGGTATTGAAACCCCTGATCAAGACAGCCTGCAAGTCACTCGCAAGCTGCAGAACACCCGCAACCCCTTAGTAGAAGCCTGCCGTACTATTAATCAAGCTGGGTTACTCATTTACGCCGGATTTATCATTGGCTTTGATGGGGAACGAGCGGGTGCTGGGGAGCGGATTCGAGCCTTTGTAGAAGCAACTGGCATTCCTCAACCCATGCTCGGCGTCTTACAAGCCCTACCCAATACTGCACTCTGGCAACGACTCCAACAAGAGCAGCGATTATTAGTGGGCTGGGGTGTTGTTGAGGTAGGAGATCAGAATTCATTGATGAATTTCACTCCCACCCGTCCCATAGCTGAAATTGCCAAGGAGTACATCGATGCGCTCTGGACAATGTATGAACCCAAAAACTATCTCAAGCGTTGTCTGCAGCAATCTTTGAGCATCACAACTAATCCTCAGCTACAGCAGAATCTGTACTTTCCACCAGGGAAAGGTCTACGGCTCGTGGCTCAGTTGATCTGGCATCAAGGCATCCGAAGGCCTGAGATTCGCGCTCAATTTTGGCAACAACTTTGGACAATTCTGCGTACCAAGCCTCAATTCCTGAATATGTACTTAGGTCTGTGTGCTGCTGGAGAGCATTTCTGGGAGTACCGCGCTTTAGCGAGAGAACGGATTACCGAGCAGCTAGGCTACGATCCACTGACGGTGCCTGCTGAAGCAGTAGAAGCACCGATGTCCGTGAGCGACAATAGGTAGAAATGGCTAGCGATCCTTACGCTTGGCTAGAGCAATCCCTGGCAACCATTCATCGGGCAGGTTGGTATCGTTCAGTCAAAACAATCCACAGTCTCCCTGGGGCAGTAGTCCAAATAGAAGGGCGATCGCTCATCAACTTTGCCAGCAACGACTATCTAGGACTGGCAGGAGACGAGCGTCTGATTCAAGCT
>JAFAVL010000474.1 GCA_019242465.1 Chroococcidiopsidaceae cyanobacterium CP_BM_RX_35
AGCTGGCACTTGTAAGGTTACAGGCACAGTCCAAGCAAGACCATTGCTGAGGTGCATGCTATTCACAATGCTGTAGTAATCTTCTTCATCAACAAAGCCAGTTAAGGGGCTGTAAATGCCAGTAGCGATACATTCAAGGTCAGCTAAGTTGCGTAAAGACAAAGAGAGCCGAGGTAGAGCCTGTGCGTTTTCCAACATCGACTGCCGCTCGCTACCGTATAACTTGCAATCGACCAGTTTTCCCCCGTGGGGCTGGATCAAAGTTTCGTGCATAATTTTTCCGCTGAAATGCTAAATCACTGTACAACGCGGCTAGCCTAATATAGATCCGACCGGGGACATCATTAGTATCAGGCAAGGAGCAATCGGGGTGCAGATTACAAGAAAAGAAGCAAAGCCCACGCGATTCATCCGTGGGATGTAGCGTTGGCGGATTTATCCGCCGTCAGTCTTAATTTTGCGCTTGAGTCCCCTAATCAGCTCTCGGAGGACATCGGTCTTTGTCCTACCCACATATTGACAGTACTGTTCAAGGATCTCAAGTTCATACTCCTCAATCCGAAAATCTAATCTTTTCTTCATGTTTTTGTACAGCAAGCATGTGTACGATAGTAGCATGAAGACATTGAAGTTTAAGTTGTACAGCCATAAGAGGAATAGGTATCTCAAGCGGACAATTAATGCCGCAGGAGTTATCTACAACCATTGTATTGCACTCCACAAACGATACTATCGCATGTGGGGCAAGCACATTCCCTGTGCGAAACTTCAGTCCCATATTGCCAAAATCAGAAAGCGTAACCCGTTCTGGCAGTTGGTTGGCTCTCAAGCAGTACAGGATATCTGTCAACGCCTTGAGAAAGCGTATCAACTATTTTTTCAACATTACAAAAAAGGAGTAAGACCACCAGGATTCAAGCAAGTTAAAAAGTATAAATCATTCACCCTAAAACAAGCAGGCTACAAGTTTCTGGGTGGCAATCGAGTGAAGATTGGAAATAAGGTTTATCAATACTGGAATTCCAGACCTATTGAAGGAAAAGTCAAAACCTTAACCATCAAACGTACACTATTAGGTGAGTTGTTTATGGTTGTGGTTGTGGACAACATTTCAGAATATGAAGTCAAACTCAAGACTGGTAAGATAGCAGGGTTTGACTTTGGGCTGAAAGTCTTCCTAACTTGTAGTGAAGGATTCAATATTGAGTCACCTCAGTTCCTTAAACAGTCAATTAGTGATATCAAGAAAGCAAGTCGGCAGCACTCGAAAAAACTCAAGGGTTCAGTCAATAGAGAACAAGCTAGAAAGCAGCTTGTACGCAAGCACGACGACGTTGCTAATCGCCGCTCTGATTGGTTCTGGAAGTTAGCTCATGACCTAACTAACAAGTTTGACTTGCTGTGCTTTGAGACATTGAATCTTAAGGGGATGCAACGCCTTTGGGGACGGAAAGTCTCAGACTTAGCTTTTAGAGATTTTCTTCAAATTCTTGAAGGGGTTGCCAGTAAGAAGGGCAAGCGAGTAGTCTACATTGACCGCTGGTATCCCTCAACTAAGACTTGTTCTTGTTGTGGATTTGAAATCGACAAATTAGACTTATCGATGCGTTGGTGGCGTTGTCCATCTTGCCATTCTGAGAACGATAGAGACAACAATGCCAGCATTAATATCAAAATGGTTGGGATCTCAACCATAGGATTAGGGAATGTCAGACAAGCTGAGCTTGCAATTCCTGTCTGAGTCCTGAATCCCATCGGTTTCTAGCCGTGGGAGTGGATCAATAAACGCAATGTCGAGTTGAGAGTAGACGACAGTTTGATGCGCGTGTACGTAGCGACCCCTAAACCATCTGGTCTTTATCCAGGCATTCTTTTCGGAGAGCGACATTTATCAGTTAGGTGGACCCATAACCCGTCTGGTTGACCATTTAGCAGGACGCAGCTACAATGTAGCTGCCCCAGAAATTTTTCATCGGACTGAGCCAATTGGATTGGTCATTGCGCCGGACGATCTTGGTCGGATGCGGGGCAATGACAATGCTCGCCGCACTCGGATTGCTAACTATGACTCCGATGCTCAAGCTACGATTGAATTTCTTAAGAGCGAAAGTCCGGTTGCTCCTGGCAAAATCGGCACTTTGGGCTTCTGTATTGGCGGTCATCTGGCTTTTCGCGCCGCCATGCACAGCGAAATTAGGGCAGCTGCTTGTTGCTACCCCACTGGTATACCTAGCGGTAAACTGGGCAAAGAGGTTCCCGACACTATCCAACGGGTGAGTGAAATTAAGGGCGAGGTGCTAACTGTCTTCGGTACTCTTGACCCCCATATCCCGGAAAATGACCGTCAAACTATAGTGCAATCCCTTGAGCAAGCTGGCGTGCCTCATCAGACTCTCTTGTATGAAGCCGATCATATCTTCATGCGTGATGACGGTCATCGCTACGATCCTGCTGCCGCTGATGCTGCCTGGACAGAAATTACATCTTTCTTCAGACGGATTTTTGGGTGAATTTTCGACTGCCGTTCCTAATCCCTCAGAATCATTTATGCCCTGTCAACCCTTGTCTCAATTCATTGCCGACGGTTTGCCTCAGTGTGTTCGTCTGATTGCTACAGATATGGACGGTACGCTGACGCAGCAGGGGAAATTCACCCCATCTTTGCTGCAAGCTTTAGAGGACTTAGCGGCGGCTGATATAAAAGTGCTAATAGTTACAGGACGCTCGGCTGGATGGGTGAGTGGTTTGGTGAGTTATCTACCACTTGTGGGCGTGATCGCTGAAAACGGTGGGCTATTCTACCCAAATGATAGTGAAGCACCAATCGCCTTGACACCTCTGCCCGACTTAAATGCTCATCGACGGCATCTGGCTGAGGCTTTTACCCAATTACAGACGGAATTTCCCCAAATTAGCGAGTCTGCTGACAATTGCTTTCGCCTCACAGACTGGACTTTTGATGTGCGAGGGCTGAGTCAAGTCCAACTACAAAGATTGGGAAGCCTTTGCCATCACCTTGGCTGGGGTTTCACCTATAGCAACGTTCAATGTCATATCAAACCCCTCAATCAAGACAAGGCGACTGGGCTATTACAGGTATGGCACGATCGCTTCCCTGAGTACACAGAAGCACAAATTGTCACCGTAGGCGATAGCCCCAATGATGAAACTCTATTCAATCCCAGTTTTTTTCCCGTTTCCGTTGGCGTTGCCAACGTGCTGCGCTACACTAACCAGTTGACTCATTTGCCTACCTACGTCACCACAGCTGCTGAGGGTGAGGGGTTTGGCGAGTTGGCAAAATATCTTTTAGATTCTACTTTAGGAATTCAGGCTGCCATTAATTCCGTATAAATACTGTTTTTGATCCTAGCCATATGTAGGTTTAAATAAGATAAAGCATAGAAGTATTAAGTGCTTTACTCCAGTTAATACCCCTGATTCAAAGCAGTTAAGTAACTGATAAAAAATGGCAACGCTGATTCAGCCTTCGTTACAACACACAACTAACAATACAAAATTTTATTTCATTAACAATAATAACAAATGGGCTTCTCTGCCAGAATGGGGAAACTTTTTGATTAATATAGGCAGTAGCATTGTAGAAAGTCAAATTGGGAAAGAGCGATTTGTAGTAGGTCTTGCCATTTCTACTAGAAGTTATGCCGCTGCTTTGGCCGCTTTAGGCATTGTGCTGGCAAAATCTGTTACTCCACTTAACAGCATTACATGTGAAACGCATTTTGAACGACTTTGTAAACTTAAACAAGGAACGCAAGTTTTTTATGGAGATAGTAATGGCTAGTCAAACGCTATTTTTGACGGTATTTGTAACGATTATGGTCAACCTCGAATTAAAGTCAGGACACAGAAATTAGGAGGAAGAAAAAAGAAAAAAGAGCCTGACTTAATATACTTCATTCGTAGAGAAGAATCCCAGAAGGTAAAGTTTGCACCAAGTTATCCTAAGATGCAAATGGGTAAACCTATTATTATTCACAAGTTACTTAATTGCTGCCTTGCTAGTGCTGACACGCTTAATTTTTGCACAAAAACACAACTCGAATGCGTAATCCTTGGACATACAGGTATTCTTAAACACGAAATCACAAAAATACCTTTTGCCTGTAGTTCACTCAGTTCTGATTTCAAAAAAGGCACTTTGCAAGATGTTTTACGAGTGCGTAAATTTATGAGCAAAGGAGAGGCATACCGCTCATAAATTTTACCATTAGATGGACAAGAAGAACCCAAAACAGCTGAGGCATTGATACCTGACATAACCATATTTGATGGAGCATCTAGTTTTATCAAATGGCGCGATTACTGGCGTAATTCCCATTGGATTATTTTGCTTGATCGCATAGAACCACGCTTTAGGAATGCCGTGAATATCATCAATCAGGAGTATAGTTACCGTATTTGTGAAGGTGGAATAAAACATATCCCAATGATTCCACCAGGGGTTGAAATCGTTGTTTATCAGGAAGCTCGTCAATGACTCATATTTCCCTATTAGCTGTTAACGACATTTACTCCTGTAGCAACTGTTGTAAAATAAAACACCATCCAGTGAAGCATCATGAGTTTGGTAATTTTTGCCTGCAGTTGAAAAACTTTGAGCGGCAACTGAACGAAGCCGCTGAGGACGATTATTGGAAGACATTTCTGCGACCACTCCGGCAGTATCAATTTGAATTGTGTGCAGCACCACTTCCGTTCAACTATCCAACAGTCTGTCAACCAGAAACTCTTGATCTCCTAGAAAAGCATTTGTCCCGATGCGAAAGGCTCTATCCCAATTTTACGATAACTGCCCGTGCTCTTCTTGCTTATGTGACTGTTTTATCACAATCGTATGAAAATCCTTTGCTGGATTTTATAGCGGAAATCTACAGTACCTGCTGGGGAGAGAATGTAGCCTTGCTAGTAAAAGAATCAAAGTTAATTTCTGCTGTAGAGAAGATGTTAGCTACAAACCCTAGATTACGCGGAATTGAACTTTTAGTGCCATCCCAGCTGCGTGGCGGCACTTGCTACGAAAGATTAATTGTTATTGGCCCAACCCGTTGGTTTCCGGACTACATTTTCAGTGCATCGCGGGCGACAGAAATTGAGATATTGCACTACAGTTGGATAAGGGATAAATGGCAGCCTGAACCTGTATTTCTTGGCTCTAACAATGTGCAAACCTTAGCCCCGCAAACCGTCCAGTTTGCGATGCCAGAGAAAGTTAATAGTAACGACAATGCAACAGTGGGAAACTATCTTGAGCCAGAGGAACTTCTGCTACCACCTATCAATTGGAGTCAAATTGTAAAAGACTTTGCTCGTTCGTCACTAGATAGTCTCGACCAAGAAGATGAAGATCTAGAGTCGCGTTTGTTTTTGTTGGAGGGGAGAGCAGCTGCTTTTCTTGATGCCAAGGCAAAGCAAATCGTAATTGACTTGAAAGGAAATGACGAAATTGACCTGGAAGAGGATAACCAGTCGCAGGTGGAAAAAATTCCCGTGACTGATATTGAGCCTGGTATGTTCATTCTTTTACGCACAAGTGGCGGTGGTGACTATATTATTGCCTTAGCAAATCGTCGCTTGGGAGAAAAAGCCCAACGCACTAGAGCTTTGCAGAGTGAATGGAAAGCTCTGCTCAGACAGAAGGTAAAGTCAAGCGGTATCCAAACTGTTATCAAATATCTGCTTAAACTTGGTTCTCTCCATGCAAATGAACTAAATGTTCGTAACTGGATGTCTGAAAGACACATTAGACCTGATAATGATCAGGACTTTGATGCAATCTTGAATTTTGTTGGTTTAGGAGACAGGTTGAAGCAATTTTACGAAGCTGCAAGTTTAATTAATAGTGCCCACCGGAGCGCTGGTAAGCATATCCGTAAGTTACTCCTTCAACGAGTTTGTCAGTCTGATCTGCAACAACTTGAGCGACTAGGCAAAATGAATTTTGAACTTTCCGAAGTAGATGGCGGTAGCATGACTGCATTCCGGATTGTGGATATTAGTACGAAAACCGTAATGGTTTCTACATCAAAAATTGCCCATCCTTTTCAATTGGAAAGTGGATTTATAAATGGTTGACAATATAGCAAATAGAAAAAAGATTATTCAAGCTTTAATGGAAGAACTTGTGGGACCATCACCACAAGGAAAAACAATTAACTGTTCGGGGGAAATTAACTTTCAGTCTGCAAAAGATTTTTATGGTCCTTGGAAGCAAGATAACGGGGAGGAAATTCTTCAGCGAGATCCACCTGCAATCCGCTACGGCGTTGGGGTACTTTACCCACTAGGGACATCAGCTGAAGATGAGAGTTTCAAGTCAAGCCAGGAAGATAGGGATGGTGTCCAGGATAATCAGCCTGATCCAGTAGATACAGCGAATGTACTGAACAAAATAGTTACAGAAGATGTATTCCAAAGTATCGAAGAAATTAAAAAAGGCATACCGGATAGTGTTGAAACTGATTCAGACGATTTTGACTTGTCTCCTGCTAACGCCTATAAGCCCAGTAGCATGGGCATAAGTTTTTTAGGGGAGTTTCCGAAAGGGTCAAGGCTCATCATTGAAGCTGTTGGTGGTCGCTATCAGCAGAAAACAGTTAAAGTTTGTGGAAAGGAGCGGATCTGGTGGTTGCGTAGCCCTGTTTCCATTAATGCAGTGTTTGTGGCTGAGGACATCTGCGCTCAAAAAGAGAGAAGATTTTCTAAAAATCACAACCTAGATGGTCTTGAGCTGAGTGTTGAAGTTTTCTCTCGACCCTATCAAAAGAAAGGAGAAATTGTTCGTTTAGTCACTGTTTGCCTGGTAAACCGCAGCAGTGGATCTAATAGTGAGAAGAGTTTATTCCAGGCTGGTTTTCAGACAACTATTGTTTCACCTGATGGTGTGGAATGCATCTTACCCTATCCAGGAAGACACCACTTAGAAGCAGATAAGGATGATGAGGAAGAGCGATCCCTGGCACTGCTTTACCGCAAAATGGAAACCTATGCGGTAGGTCATGGCTGTGCAGCGGACTGGGACAAAAAGTCCAGTGCTGGGAGAGTCAAGACTGTAAGTGCAGAATGCCTCCCTGCTTTTGAGACTCCCAGCATTACTCCTGATATCACCCGTGAAGATGGTAGCCCGTTAGAAGTACCGATGGCTCCCTTAGCTGGGCTGGTGGAAGGTGAAGACGGGTTCGATGCTTTGTCAGAGGTTGTTGAGCTTTATCAGAATTGGATCAGCGAGAAAAGGGCTGAAATTCCCTCTCTTAAAGAAGGCTACCAAAATGCGGCACAGGGTCATATGGATGAATGCGATCACGCTGCCAAGAGAATGAGAGAAGGGCTCAATTACTTACAAAATAATGCCAGAGCTAAGAGGGCGTTCCAGCTAGCAAACTATGCCATATTGTTGCAACAGATTCATAGTCGCCGTGAGTCTCGCAAGGCAAACTATGATACCAAGTTACAACGATATAACTTCTGTGAGCCATATCAAGTTCCCGACCCTCTCAAAGCTGCCACAAATCGGGGCAAGTGGCGTGCTTTTCAGGTAGCGTTTCTCCTCCTGTCCATTCAGTCTACTGCTGAAGCTAATCTTTTGGAACGTAGCACGGTGGAATTGATTTGGTTTCCTACTGGTGGCGGTAAGACTGAGGCATATCTGGGCTTATCCGCGTTTTCCATATTCATGCGACGCCTCAAGAATCCAGAGGACGTAGGTGTCAACGTTCTGATGCGATATACGCTTAGGCTACTAACGGCTCAGCAATTTCAACGAGCTTCTACACTTATTTGCGCGATGGAACACCTACGCCGTCAGTGTGTCGATGAACTAGGCAAAGAACTGTTTTCCGTTGGCATTTGGGTAGGCGGTGATACGACTCCGAATACTAGGAAACAGGCAGTAAGTGCCTTGGGACAACTTCAAAAGAGTTCATCAGCAGAAAACCCTTTTCTTCTGAGTCGGTGCCCTTGGTGCGGTGCTCAGATGGGACGGTATGAAGGGAAACTACCGAAGATAGCGCCAAAAGTTCTGGGGTACGTACAAAGCGGTGGAAGTGTTATTTTCAAATGTCCTGATAATGCTTGTGAATTCCACAAGAATAATGGATTGCCGATTTATATCCTTGATGAGGATATTTATGATAAACGTCCGTCATTGGTAATCGGAACAGTGGATAAGTTTGCACAACTGGCATGGCGGCCAGAGGCGCGGGCGATATTCGGAATTGCGTCAAGAGGTGAACGGCAAACTTCTCCTCCAGGACTGATTATTCAGGATGAGTTACACTTGATTGCTGGCCCTCTGGGTTCCGTCGTTGGGTTGTATGAACCAGTCATAGAAGAGCTTTGCACTGACAGACGCGAGCGACAAGAAATTCGACCAAAAATTGTGTGTGCTACAGCAACAATACGCCGCTATAATAATCAGGTTAAAGCATTGTATGGGCGTGCAGACGTCGCCCTGTTTCCATCGCCTGGTATTGATGCAGAGGATTCATTCTTCTCTCGCTATGCCCGGAAGTCAGATGGAGAACTACAACCAGGTCGAATTTATGTG
>JAFAVL010000633.1 GCA_019242465.1 Chroococcidiopsidaceae cyanobacterium CP_BM_RX_35
AGAGCTGAAGCGGGAGTTCGAGCTAACGTACTTGTTTATTACTCACGACTTATGGGTAGCAAGATTTTTTTGTGATCGCATTGCTGTCATGAATGCTGGTCGCATTGTAGAAATTGGTCCTACCCAGGAGATTTTCACCAATCCCCAACATCCGTATACCAAAACTCTGCTGCAAGCCGCTCCTCTTTTAAGGAAAGCAGGGGGCACAGGGGAGGCTGGGGAGGCTGGGGGAGAATAATTATTATGATGATTCGTGATGCCATTGCAAATGACCTGCCGACCATTGTTGCTATCTACAATGCAGCCGTTCCTAGTCGCATAGCAACAGCTGACTTGGAGCCAATATCTGTTGACAGTCGTCGTTTCTGGTTTTACGAACATACACCCGACTATCGCCCAATCTGGGTGATGGAAGTAGACGGAGCTCTAGTTGGATGGCTCAGTTTTCAATCATTTTTTGGGCGACCTGCCTACCAGAGAACCGCCGAAATTAGTATCTACGTTGCTCCTGCCTATCACCGTTGTGGCGTGGGAAGACAACTTTTATCACAAGCAATTTGCCAAAGTCCAAGTTTGGGGATTAAAACATTAGTCGGCTTTATTTTCGCCCACAACAAGCCCAGCTTGAAGTTGTTTGAAACATTTGGCTTTCAACGCTGGGGATACTTGCCTACAGTGGCAGAACTAGACACGGTTGAGCGCGACTTAGTGATTATGGGTTACAAAATTGCGCAACAAGAGTATTGAACAAGAGGCAGGGGGGCAGTTCGAGTTGGGGGAAAGAACATTCCATGTAAATATATCTGGCATGATGTTTGCACATGAGTATTCTGACTAAATGGAACAGCACAAGCGAAAAACGGAATAAGTATCCCTAGCAATACTTATCGAATTCAGTTCAAGCAGTTTTATGAATAACTCGGATTTCCGCATTCCTAAAGATATTGCTCCAGATGTTTTTGCTCTTGCTTCTCGCTTGCATAACCAAAATCAGGGCTATTCTTTAGCAGAGCTGATGCAGGCAGGGGCAGAAGCACACATTCCACCAGAATTGATTCGACAGGCGTTGCAGCAAATCCAGCAGGCACAAATCCAAGCCCGCGAACGGCAACAAAGGCTGAAGCTAGTCCTGACTAGCGGTCTTGCCGGGGCAGCACTTGCTCTTGGCAGTTTTTGGGCTTACAACAAGCTGACTAGCAGCACTGCAAATATTAAACAACCTATAGACTTGAACAATGCCGATAGAAATCTCCCTATCCTGGCAAATGAGCGACCTTTGGCTCCGCCAGGTGGTATGAGGCAACCATACACTGACGCCACTAGCTTTAGTGGCGAAGTAGAAACTTACTTACTCAATCCAGAGGGACTTGTCGATGGTCTCCTCCTCAGCAACGGTCTCCAGGTAAAGTTTCCTCCCCACTTAACCCATACCCTCGTGACGACAGTCCAGCCGGGTAACAGCGTTACGGTAGTTGGTGACCCCGGTACCCCTAGCAACCTTGGTCAAGAAATTCACGCCTTCAGTATCACTAATACCTCAACTCAAGGGTTTGCCGGAGCTGTCTCCGGCAACTCAAGAGCGCAAGCTCAACGCACTGTTGTAGACCAACCCCCCGCTTATCCACCTCCCCTGCCTCCCAGTAACTACAGCAACTTATCCGTAGCAGGAACGGTCCAGCACTGGATAGTTGGTCACCGGGGTGAAATTAGAGGCGTTATTTTGTCATCTAAAGCTCAAGTGAGATTTCCCCCACATGTTGGTGACCAGTTGTTTAACATTGCCAAAGCGGGAGATTCGATCCAAGCACAGGGCTTTGGTACTAATACTAGCTATGGGCCAGTTTTGGAAGCTACGTCCATAACAGTGAATGGTCAACCTGTAAACTATGTTCCTGAAGGTCCTAAGTTTGGGAAGAGGCAAAAAGAACCGTAATGATAGCTTGTGGGCGGATGCATTGCTGCATGTCAAAAAAGCTCTCTTGTTTTCTAATCCAAGAGAGCGCGTTTCGTTCTGTGGTTAAGTGTGCGAGAAGCAAACTAAAGTTTGCTTAATATAAGCATACTAATTAAACGCAAAGGCTTTGTGACATTTCGTTAACGACCATGCGATCGCCATATGAGCAGATATTCCAATTGAGTCTAGGTAGCGTTGACAGGAATGTTCTGTCTGCAAAACTAGAGGTACCGGAGTTGTGGCGCTACGTGCAGAAGGAGATCTTCTACAGGTTTCTAGAGCAGTGCAAAATTCAGGGAGAAGCTCGGACTAACTGAGAGTTCCGCATCTGGGCGCAGGAGAAGATTTTGAGTTGTTAGGATCAAGTCAACGGTACACCACCTTTTCAAGGCAGTGGCTGCGTTGACCGCATAAACGCGGTCGCTATATCCTGAAAAGAGAAATAGCCCTGCGCCTGGAGTGTTAAAGCTTGCCCACTTATGCAGATTTACTTAGATTACAGTGCCACAACACCGCCGCGCCCAGAGGCGATCGCAGCGATGCAAGCAGTCTTGACTCAACAGTGGGGCAATCCTTCTAGCTTGCATGAGTGGGGACAACGAGCAGCAATAGTGGTGGAACGAGCCAGAATGCAGGTGGCTAGCTTGCTGAATGCTTCGGAACCTGAGTCCATCATTTTCACATCTGGCGGCACAGAGGCGGACAACTTAGCAATTATGGGTGTTGCTCGTCAATACACGACACCGCAACATTTAATCGTTTCAAGTGTAGAGCACGCAGCTATTGCTGAACCAGCTCGGTTGCTAGAACAGTGGGGTTGGGAGGTAACGCAGTTGCCTGTAGATGCGAAGGGGCGGGTTAATCCTCTCGACCTCAAATTGGCTTTGCAACCCAACACAGTTTTGGTTTCAGTAATTTACGGTCAAAGTGAAGTCGGTACAGTCCAACCAATTGAAGCACTAGGACGCATTGCCCGCGCCCGTGGAATCTTATTTCACACAGACGCGGTCCAAGTTGCAGGGCGATTACCTCTAGATCTGCAACAGTTGCCAGTGGATTTGCTTTCCCTTTCTAGCCACAAGATTTATGGTCCTCAGGGGGCTGGAGCACTTTATATCCGTTCTGGGGTGGAATTAGTTCCCTTGTTATGCGGTGGAGGACAAGAATCGCGGCTGCGCTCTGGGACACAAGCTGTACCTGCAATTGCTGGCTTCGGCGTAGCAGCTGAACTAGCAGCGTTGGAAGTCTCTACTCAAATGCCTCACTTAATTCAGTTAAGAGAGCAGTTGTTTACTCAACTAGCTGATACACCTAACCTCGTTCCCACTGGCGATCGCCGCTCTCGCTTACCTCATCACACAAGTTTCTGTCTACAAAATGTGGGCACTGAGATTAGTGGTAAAACTATGGTGCGGCAATTGAACCTAGCAGGAATTGCGATCAGTGCTGGCTCTGCCTGCCATAGTGGCAAGATAACCCCTAGCCCTGTCCTGTTAGCAATGGGCTACCCTACTCAAGTGGCTACGGGCGCCATCCGCCTCACAATCGGGCGCGACACAACAGCAGCAGATATAGACTGGGTGGCAATGGTGCTGAAGCAGGTTCTAGAACGGCTCCCTACTCCCACTCTCCCACTCCCTACTCCCTCCTAACATGCCAGAACTTCCTAAGACACTAGAAAACGCGATCGCCCAGTCAGTTGCAGCAACCCAAGCAGCGATCGCAGATGGTTATACCCGATTGCAAGTTGAGTTGTTATTTCCAGAACTCAAACCCCTGCCAGTAGCACAGCAATTCCTCCCAGTCTTTGAGGAGCTTGGTGCCCAATTTAAGGTTTTCTTTCCCGATGCTGGTGCCGCCGCTCTAGCCCGTCGTGACTGGGGAGAAGTTCCGTTTAAGATTCTTGATATTGGCGCAGGAAAAACATCCGTACAGCAGCAAATTCAGCCAGAGGACACAGCTTTTTTATTTGTTGCCCCAACATCTGTGGAGGTTGCTCAAGTCGAAAAGCTGTGCGAAGAGATTGACGATCGCCCCTTTGTCATGCTTAACCCCCGCTTGGAAGATGCGGCAATCGTTGGTATTGGCTACGCGGGACGACAATTGCGCTATCGCTTCCTTAATACGCTTGAATCCTGCTACCACCTGAGACCCTTAGATGGAGCCGCCCTATTTCGCTGCTACCCTGCTCTTTGGCAGGTTTGGCTAGAAACTGGCGATGATTACCAGATGATTGCTGAACTGCCTCAAAAACCAACAGGCGAAGAACTTGACCGCCTCCTGGCAGGGACAACTCTACCAGATGGTTCTCCAGCACCTAAAAAGGCAGGGGTAATGACTAGTTTGCAGCGGTTTTTGCGGGCTCTGAGTCGGTAGAAGCAATTGCTACTTAGACTGCAACTGGGCGTTTAAAGCTTTGTCAATCCGATCGCGAGTTTCGGCTAAGTGTGCCAGCGTGTACTCGTCTAAGTTACGGGAGTGGGAGGGAGTCTTATTGAGTGTAGAGCGCAGTTGATTCAGTTTGTACCAAGCTAGGGTCCGTGCAGCTTCAGGTACAGAGACATCTCGCAACACCATGTCTGTCAAGATGTTTAGATACTGACTCTGCAAAGCTCCACGGAGACTAGAGATTGGCTGTAGTTGGCGATCGGGTTGTATAACTTCTGAAAAAATACCAGCTTGCAAGCTGTCGAATAGCTCCGCCGTTGTCAGCGCCTGCCCTGGCTGGCTCTTCAGCTCAATATCACCTAAGCGATCGAGGCGATCCCTAGACAGTAACTCTTTCAATACCAAGCTCTGCATCAAGAAAATACTGTCGTGAATTGGGTAATCGAGGCGACGAGTCAGTACTTGGTTGCCCCAGTCCATCCAGCGTGATGGTGCTAATTTATTCAGCAATTGAGGGGGAAATTGAAAAGCATCTGCAGCAAAGATATATTTTTGCAGTGTTGCTAATGCCTGCCGTTGTTGTTCTACAGACACTGGTTCAAAGGGCAATCGCCCGTTAGGTTCACCTGCGTGTTCGCGGTGGAAAGATTGTCCAGCGATGTATTTGGTAATGAAGTAGGTGTTCTGCAAATAGTGGAGGAACACCGTGTCGAACATCTGGCCCAGCTTGTTGTAACTCTCGTCCTCAATGGGAGGATTCTGATTCAGACGTAACCACATAGCACGGTCGTTATCAAGTTGCCACTGCGAATAGCGCAGCACATTGCTGCTGTTGTCCCAAGGGTTAACATTGGGGTCAATATCAAACATATCTTCATCTGTAGCATAGTCCAACTCAGGTCGAGTGGACGATTGAGCAATTCCCTTGAGAAACTGCAACTCAGCATCTGGAGCCGCTGCTCCACTTGATTTATAGCCGTACTCAATTGCCCATTCATCGTAAGGACCAATGACAGATGGAAAATAGTCTCCCTGCTTCACCCCTTGAGGTGCCAAGTTTGGTGGAATATAATCCATCACCGAGGTGACAAGACCTTTGGTATGTGTAATTTCAGTGTTGTTTAACTCTTCTGGTGGCAGTAGTGTGCTACCACGAAAATTGTGGCGCAAACCCAGGGTGTGTCCCACTTCGTGAGCGATAATCAGACGCAGATATTGATGGATGTATGCTTCCATCTGTTCACTACTAGGCTCTATATCTTGGAAGAGTGATAGCGCAACTGATCCAATCGCTAGCTGGTTGCTTGTTTCCATCCCGTAGCAAAGATCGTAGTGTGTTGCCAGTTTAGATAAAAAGGCAACTGGCGAACTAGTACTATCAGCTGTTGTATCTTGTCTGTTGTCGCCGACTTGTCCACCTTGATTGTTAGTACAAAAGGTGGAGGTTTTGGAGCCGTTGAAACCTAGGGAACTGCCAATTACGTAGGATAACAAAGACTGAGGCTGCAATTGGTTTTGTTGCACGATGGTGCGATATTCTTGCTTGAGCGCCCGGACAAAGCTGCCATCTACAATAATGTCAGCACTAAGAATTTCCCCGGTTATAGGGTTGACTCGCGACGGTCCTAGAGCAAAGAAACCATCCACTGTATTGAGCCAGCGAATTGCGTTGTAGCGCACGTCAGATGGGTCCCATTTGGCATCATCTGGCATCTGCTGGACTTGGATGGCATCCTGAAATCCCAACCGCTCAAAGGCTTTGTTCCACATCAGCACACCTTCTTTGATGGCATCACGGTACTTCAGCGGCACTGCGTTTTCAATCCAAAACACAATCGGGTGCTGCGGGGGAGATAGGAGTGCCTCTGGATTTTGCTTTTCTAGATGCCAGCGGTTGATGTAGCGAACAAAAGGATCGTCGCGATTGTCGTTAGAGAAGTCTTCGTAAGCCGTGATAAAATAGCCCACCCGATCATCAGCCAAGCGTGGAGAGTAGCCATCACTTTTAGGTAGCTGGGAGAAACCGTAATGCACGCGGACTGTAATATCGCGGCTATCTGGTACAGTCTCTAAAGCCGTCGTTCCGCGATCGCCACCGCCAGATGAAAATCCATAAACCGACTCAATTTCCAAGTTGAAGGGAAAGACTTTGGCAGCGCCAAAATAGGACTTTTTGTCATCTAGTTGATAAGAACCTTGCAGTAGCGATGACAACTGCGATGATAAGCCCGGAACATCCGCCAGCAGTAGCTCTCCTAGATCGACGAGGATTGATTGGCGCTGGGGATGAATGCTTTTAATTGAGAGAGAATATAAAACTGAGTCACTAAACGAGCGTGCTAGCGATCGCGCTTGGGGATCTCCTGGAAGAGTGCGGAAATTCTCGTTGCGGACAACAAAGTGCAAATTGTTGTTGACGCGCTGAAAGTAAAATAGCAAGTCTTGCAACGGGATGCCGCTATATACTCCACGCTCGCCAATGCCCGATTCCATCGTCACAGTACTTAGGTAGTTCTTGTTTAGCTGATTGGGCTGGATTTCTAGAAAGATTTTGCCCGTTGCTTGGTTACGGTAGAGCGTGAACAGCCCCTCCATCTTCTCAGTGTTTTTGATCAGCTGAGCAAACGGTTGCAACTCTGGCTGCTCTGGATCTTTGAAGTCTGAATCATCCAGCTGTTCTGGCTGCTGATCCTTTTTTTCAGGTTTTCGTACAACTCGTTGGGAATCCAGCTTTTGGGTACCTTTGCTCTTTAAGCGTACTAACTCTGACTGTGGTGAGGAGCCCAAAGGTAAATGTGCGGCAGCGGGTTTTATGCTTAGAAATAAATTGTGTAAGACAAGCCCTAAAAACACACCAAATAATAGATAGAATAATATTTTTTTCATCTCATCTTTTCCCAACAGCGTTACTTCATTAGGGCGTTCTAATTTAAGATCGAGCAGTTGCAGCTCATATTCTTATCTTCTTAAGAAAGTCAGGGACCGCACATTAGCACTGCAGGTTGCACAGTCTAACTCAGAGGTTAGCGTTCACAATGTGTTTATCCTGAGTAAGTTTGGCAGAGCTGTTCCCAGTATAAGATTCTCAAAAATTGTTTCGCACAAGGCAACTAAGATTCTTATCCAAATCTAACCAAAGATAGATGTTGTCGCCAGTCAAATTCAATAAATTCCCCGTTTTCACCAGTGCAGGCACTTGGCAAAGAAGCTGGCTTGCCTTAACTCCCCGCCGCAATTTCCAGTTACAGTGAAGAAAGTTGCCCTATGAGAATTGCTCTCTCATTAGACCCATGACCCAACAACCTGCACGCATTTGTATCCTCGGTGGAGGCTTTGGTGGTCTCTACACGGCACTACGCCTAAGCCAGTTGCCGTGGAAAAAGTCAGAACGCCCAGAAATTGTTCTAGTCGATCAGAGTGATCGCTTTTTATTCTCGCCCCTATTGTATGAGTTGCTGACAGGCGAACTGCAAACCTGGGAAATTGCCCCACCGTTTCAAGAAGTTTTTTCTGGTACCGGAGTCCGCTTTTGTCAAGGTATTGTAGCTGGAATCGAGATAGATGAACAGCGGGTACAATTGCAGGATGGCACAGAAATCCCTTATGACCGACTTGTGCTGGCTCTAGGGGGCGAAACGCCACTTGATATAGTGAGTGGGGCAACGTCCTATGCTTTCCCGTTTCGGACGATCGCTGATGCCTATCGTCTTGAAGAAAGGCTACGAGTTTTGGAAGCATCTGAAGCGGATAAAATTCGCGTGGCAATTGTTGGAGCTGGTTACAGTGGTGTCGAGTTAGCCTGTAAGCTGGCAGATCGGCTGGGGGAACGAGGTAGACTCCGGCTGATTGAACTCAGTAACCAAATCTTACGGACCTCACCAGAGTTTAACCGGGCTGCAGCGACCAAAGCACTAGAAGCGCGGGGTATTTGGGTTGATTTGGAGACTCAGGTTGAGTCAATTGAGCTGGATACGATCTCGCTGATATACAAAGGGCATGTAGATACTATTCCAGTCGATGTGACAATTTGGACAGTCGGAACACGGGTAGCTCCAGTAGTGCGGACGCTCCCGCTCAAGCAAAACCAGCGCGGTCAACTGACCACTACACCAACCCTGCAAGTTGTAGATCGTCCAGAAATTTTTGCCCTAGGAGATTTAGCTGATTGTCGCGATGCCGAAGGTCAGCAAGTTCCATCAACTGCTCAAGCCGCTTTCCAACAAGCCGACTACGTAGGCTGGAATATTTGGGCATCTCTGACAGAGCGACCGCTGCTCCCATTTCGCTACCAAAATCTAGGCGAAATCATGACGCTGGGGACAGACAACGCGACCTTAACTGGTTTAGGAATAAAACTAGATGGTCCCTTAGCATATGTCGTGCGTCGCCTTGCTTATCTGTATCGGATGCCAAATTTAGAACACCAGATCAAAGTTGGTTTCAATTGGATAGCTCGTCCCATCCTAGAGGGACTATCTGAGATTTGATGCCGCGACTCAAAGTGATTTTTTTAGATGCTGTTGGTACATTGTTTGGGGTGAAAGGCAGTGTTGGAGAGGTCTATAGTAGACTAGCTCAAGGATTTGGCGTTGAGGTATCAGCTGAGGACCTGAATCAAGCATTTGTGCAAAGTTTCCGAGCCGCTCCACCCCCAGTATTTCCGGGAACTAAACTGCAAGAGATTCCTGAGCACGAATTTGAATGGTGGCGCGTCATAGCGCTACACACGTTCCAGCAAGTAGGTGTTCTCGACCAGTTCGCCGACTTCTCCGCTTTTTTTGCCGAACTCTATACTCACTTTGCCACTGCCGAACCCTGGTTTATCTATCCTGATGTCCGTCCAGCGCTAGAAAAATGGCAGCGGCTAGGGATTGAGCTAGGGGTGCTGTCGAATTTTGACTCCCGTCTCTACTCGGTATTACAAGCTTTAGAGTTAGCAGAATTTTTCTCCTCTATTACCACTTCTACCGAAGTAGGTGCAGCTAAACCAGACTCGCAAATTTTTACTGTTGGGCTGCAAAAACATAATTGCCCTGCCAAGGCTGCTTGGCATGTTGGCGATAGCTGGAAAGAAGACTATCAAGGAGCCAAAGCTGCTGGACTCTTTGCCGTTTGGCTCAAGCGAGACGAAATGCCATAAGGACTGCGGCTAACATGATTTAGCTGGATATTCTAGCCCTGTGAAGCACCCTACTAAAGCTAGATTTATCAAAAGAGCTTTACACACTGTCATATTTTCAAAAAATCTACCTGGCAACTGATGCTTCCCGTAAAATCACTGTGGCAAAGTAATAATGTAAACTAATAAGTCTGTATATTTCATAAGTAAGTAAAGACGTTCATGCACAAGCAAAGTGTCGCAACGCTATTAGCGGCAGGAGCATTCATCTGGATGGGAGGCACGAGCCCAGTAATGTCACAGCCTGCTCCCGCGTCCGGAAGACCGAATATCTCCATCAGCCCCAACAGTCAGCAAATCACTACACCTGCTGGTACTGTAATTAGCAATAGTGGTTTTTTCATTTCCAAACCAGATGGAACAGTCACTACCTCTGATGGCACAACTATCACACCTAATGGCTTAATTATCGGTCCCTACGGTCAGCAAGTCATTACCCCAAGCGGGACAATAAGTATAGATACTACTAATAGTTTGACTCCCAGGTCAAATGGTAGCTTGACTAACCCGATTAATGGTACCAATGTTACCCCCAAAACTAATAACAACGCTCAGCAATCTATCATTTCTAGTCAGACAACAACCAGTGTCAGTGGTTTCACCACTAAGCCAAATGGTAATTCAGTCACTCCCGATGGTACTAGCTTTACCCCTAGCGGTATAATCGTTAGCCCCAATGGTCAGCAGATAACCACCCCAGCTGGAACGGTAACAGCTACTGGCAGATCAATGACCACGTCAAATGGTACGATTGTTACTCCTAATGGCACCAACATTACTCCTAATGGTTTAATTCTCAGCCCTAATGGCCAGGAGATTGTCACACCTGTTGGTGCCGTAAATAGCCTCAATGGCTTTACTACCAATCCGAACGGTTCATACACTACTCCGAATGGCACTACCATTTCTCCTACAGGGGCAATCAGTCCCAAGAGCTATTAAATTTTAGCGAATAGGCACAAAACCCACCTTTTTAACCCATTGTTGGCCTTCATTGCTTAAGAGCAAATTGACATAAGCAACACCTGCTAGTTCATCAATAGTTCCATCTCGTCTAATGACTACAAACAACCTTCTGGTAAGAGGATAAGAGCCAACAATAAACGCCTTGTCATTCACCACTGTGGAGTTGGCATCGGTGAAGGGAGGCACGAAAGACTGACTGTTTGCCTTGGCCAGAGGCAGAGCACGAACACTCTTCTGACCAACAACTTCAGTAGCAGTAGCATAGCCAATACTACCGGGTGTTTGTGCAACTTTGCGAATGGATTCTGTAGTGTCTTGCACTTCTTGCACTCCTAAGCCAAATGGTTCGTTATTTAACACTGCTTCTTTCAAAAAGACCACAGTTCCACCAACCTCCGAACGACTGAAAGGTGTGATTGGTAACTCAGGTCCACCAATTGCTTTCCAATTCGTAACTTTTCCTGTAAAAATTTCCTTGATCTGAGATAAGTTTAAACCTCGGATATTCAACTGCGGATTGACATAAAAGGCAATACCGTCTATCGCCACAGAAATTTGCTGCAAACTAAAGCTCCGCGCCTTTGCTTGGTTGAACTCTTCATTTTTGACGGGTCGAGAAGATTGGGCGAAACTTAGCTGCCCCTCAACCAACATTTTAATTCCGGCACCAGAGCCAGGATTGCCAACCGGGGGTGCAGTATAGCGTAAATGAAATCCTGGATGAGCTTGATTTATAGAGGAAACAATAGCCTGAGACCGTAACGGGGCAAAGGTTGTTGATCCTCCATAGTTAAATGTTCCAGTAGGAACATTAGGCACGTCCCTAAAACTCACTTTTACCGTTTTGAAGTCACTTGGCGTTCTGACGCTAGTAGGAAGAGGGTTGTCTACTACACAAGTATTGCCCACAAGATGTTGGTTAGCAGGACAGATAGGACGTATAGGACGTACCGAGCTATAAGCCCAAATGCCGATAGCCGTAATTGTAGCAGCAGTCATCAGTACTGTAAAAACAAGAGTCTTCATTTCATTCTGTGATTTCATAAATAAAATGTGATATTAATAGTTATGTGAGCAGTTTTAAAAAATTGGCATTAATCAGTTAATGTGTAGTAATCAATCAGCTATCTAGCAGAAACAACTACTTCATTAACTAACGTAAATCTTTGCAAAGCTGATGGTGATACCAGGGCATTATAGTTTGGCTATTTATTGTATATGCTAATTGACTTTAAAAGCTTTAATTTTGATTACAATTTCTAAGAGCTATTTGTATTACACTTAACATTCCAGTCACCATAGGCGGAGTTTTTAAGCTAATTTTTTATAGAATTTCTTGAGAACAACTAGCAAAAAATTAGTATTTTTGGTCTGTATCCTTGCAAGCCTTTTCTTAGAGATTTCTAGCTGTTATAGGGCAAAACTTCTGACCAACAGTCTTCTTTATTACGCTTCCATGGCTCCTTTCTTGTACTTTCTACACTACTCCACTGGGCGTAGTTTGCCCCAGCATTGTTCGGTAGTTGACCGCATATCTGGTTTTCAAGGAGGTCCCCTCATGCAAGGTATACCTACACCCACGCCAAAAATTCCTCAACCACCAATCTTTGCTTGTGTCGAGGATGAACGTTGTCGTCGCAAGCAGCGTCTAGCGGCAGCATTCCGCCTGCTAGTGTCACTCAAACTACATAAGAACTTTTAAAACAGGAAGTAGCGCTGAGCCAATGGCAAAAGTGTTGCTGGTTCACAAGTTAACAACTCTCCATCGGCTCTAACTTCATAAGTTTCTGCGTCTACTTCCATATGGGGCAATGCATCATTTAATTTCATGTCCCGTTTACTCAACTGGCGGCAACCTGATACAGCAACAGCACTTTTGTGCAAGCCTAGCTGGGTTGGAATTCCTTTTGCTAATGCTGCTTGGGAGACAAAAGTGAGTGAGGTAGCGGCGATCGCTCCTCCAAAACTGCCAAACATCGGTCGCATGTGTACTGGCTGCGGTGTAGGAATACTGGCATTGGCGTCCCCCATTTGCGACCAAGCAATTACACCTCCCTTAATCACCAGTTCTGGTTTCACTCCAAAAAATGCCGGACGCCAGAGACATAAATCTGCCAACTTTCCCGCTTCGACTGATCCCACATGTTGCGCAATGCCGTGGGTAATCGCAGGGTTAATTGTATATTTGGCAACGTAACGTTTAGCTCGGAAATTGTCGTTATCAACTGCATCTTTAGCTAATTGACCGCGCTGTAGCTTCATTTTGTGGGCTGTCTGCCAGGTGCGAATAATGACTTCACCCACCCTTCCCATCGCCTGGGAGTCGGAAGAAATCATGCTGAACGCGCCCAAGTCGTGCAGAATATCTTCCGCTGCAATTGTCTCGCGGCGAATTCGCGACTCGGCGAAGGCGACATCCTCAGGAATGCCCGCATCGAGATGATGACACACCATAAGCATATCCAGGTGTTCGTCTAGCGTGTTGACTGTATAAGGGCGCGTGGGGTTAGTAGAAGAAGGCAGAACATTAGCTTCACCGCAGACTTTGATAATGTCTGGTGCGTGACCGCCACCAGCTCCTTCTGTGTGGTAGGTGTGGATGACGCGCTGTTTGAAGGCAGCAATTGTGTCTTCTACAAACCCGGCTTCATTCAGCGTGTCAGTGTGAATGGCAACTTGTACGTCATAATTATCAGCAACGCTCAGGCAGGTATCGATGGTAGCTGGTGTTGTTCCCCAGTCTTCGTGTAGCTTCAAGCCCATTGCTCCAGCTACAACCTGCTCGATCAACCCTTCGGGCTGACTGCTGTTGCCCTTGCCCAAGAAGCCTAAGTTGACTGGGAAGGCATCAGCGGCTTGGAGCATCCGATGAATATTCCATGGACCAGGTGTACAAGTTGTAGCATTTGTGCCAGTGGCAGGACCAGTGCCACCGCCGATCATTGTGGTAATGCCAGAGGTAATCGCTACCTCAATCTGTTGCGGACAAATAAAATGTATATGGCTGTCGATGCCGCCAGCAGTGAGAATCATCCCTTCCCCTGCTATAACCTCTGTGCCAGGACCGATAATGATATCAATGTTGTCTTGAACATATGGATTTCCTGCCTTACCAATCTTGGCAATCCGACCATCTTTGACGCCAATATCTGCTTTGACGATACCCCACCAGTCTAGGATTAAGGCATTGGTAATCACAAGATCAATTGCACCCTCAGCATGAGAAATTGGGGATTGTCCCATCCCATCCCGAATCACCTTGCCGCCGCCAAATTTAACTTCATCGCCGTAGGTCGTGTAGTCCTGCTCCACTTCGATAAATAAGTTGGTGTCAGCTAGGCGGACGCGATCGCCTACAGTGGGTCCAAAGGTTTCGGCGTAGGCGCGACGATCCATTCTGTAGCTCATGGTTGTTCTCTTTCAGGTTTTATAGGGGTTTTTGAACCGCAGAGGCGCGGAGAACGCGGAGAGATTAGGGTTTTTGAGCTTTTCATGCATCCAGGTGACTGTTAATTTTGCCATTGAAGCCATAGATCTGACGGCTCCCAGTGAATGGTACTAACTCTACTTCCCGTTCATCCCCTGGCTCGAAGCGGATGGCTGTACCGGAGGGGATGTTGAGGCGCATTCCCCTTGTTTGCTCGCGCTCAAAAGCTAAGGCGTTGTTCACCTCAAAAAAGTGAAAGTGAGAGCCGATTTGAATTGGGCGATCACCCCGATTGGCAATCTGTAGCCGTATTATGGGACGTCCGGCGTTAAGTTCAATCTCGCCTGGCTGGGTTATCATTTCCCCTGGAATCATTGTCAATACCGTAGACTCTACATCTTTTAGCTTTTGGAGTAGTATATTCTACGGTGCAGGAGTATGGACTAGAATTAGACAAGCAATGCCGCCTGCACCTACCTGTCTATATTCTTAACCTCTTCACTCTTCTGCCATTGGCGGAGCCAAGCTCTTACAAATCGGATGACCCCGATATCATCTGTAGTTTGCCGTTGCTGAAGAAACTCAGCCAAAGTTTTTGCTGAAATCATCGGGAACGTAGGGCTGAACTGACACTCTAAATACTCCCCATTTTCCAAGCGAGAAATGGTAATTCCCTGCTTGGTATAGCGCCAAATTTCCGGTACCCCCAGCTGTTTGTAAATTCCCATCCGGCGAGTTGAAGAAATGGTAATGTCTACCTCTACTGCCAAATCTGGCGGCAAATCCTCCGGTAATTCTGGGTCTAACCCTTGCAATCGCTCGGCATTCTGAATGTAGAAGCAGGAGTCTGGTTCTACCCCCTTCTGCAAGTCTTCGCGATCCAGTGTTGTAGAGCCGTAGCCTTTGATGCTTAAGCCTAATTCTTCAATGAGGGCAGTAATAATCAACTCCAATAGTCGATTGATGATCTCGTGTAGCTTCGACGGCATCTTGATTTCTAGCGTCCCCTTATCATAAGTCAGACGGGATGACCGATGATCGCCCATGTCCGCCAGCATTGCTTGATATGTTCGCCAGCTAATACTTTCCAACACAACTCTCTGGGTGACCTTACCTTGCAGATCATCCACCTGTAAATCATCAATTGAGGCAGGAGTTGCAGTCATCGCTTTCTCCCGATCGGTATTGAGTGAGCCACCTTGAATTTAACCGACTTTCCGGTCATGGTACACTTTTCTGATATGGGCACGGATGGAAGTATGTTCCATATGACGCAGCACTTATTAGCTCATAAAATAAAGGTGAAAATAGCACGTAGCTAGACTTTATAGCAGATATAGTAAACTTTTAGAAACTTTGGTTCTCTAATGTACAAACCCACTGTCAGACAACATGTTGATAGTCTATCTGTTGACGGATTTTCTCTTTAACTTCATGACCAGCAAACTTTTCACAAAGATAAAGCCCTAAATCAATTGATGAAGTTACACCTCTTGCTGTAATCACATCTCCTTCATCGACAACTCTCTTATCTACAATTGCTGCACAATATTTCTGAAGATAACTGAAAGCATTGGGGTGGGTCGTAGCTGTTTTTTCTTCTAAAAATCCCGCAGCACCTAAAAGTAAAGAACCTGTACATACTGAAACTTTCAGATTGCATTCTTTTGCACTTCTCAGCCAGTCAACTAACTCAACAGCATCAATTAGCTTGAGAATTAAGTTGGTAACTCCACCAGGCACAATCACCATTTCGTAGCCTTGCAGGGATTCGCCAACTTTGGTTGGGATAAAACGCAACCCTTGGGAATCGCTCACCTCTGGGGAATGAGCACAAATCTCCCACTCTAGTTCTGGCATAAAACCCATTTTCTTAAGCCGAGTGACTGAATCGTAAACTCCGATAAAATCTAATGCTGTCATTCCTGTATAAACGACAAACGCAATTTTCATAAAAACTTAGATACCTCGCTAAAGAATAGGATTGTGGACAGTTACTAACTTC
This sequence comes from Chroococcidiopsidaceae cyanobacterium CP_BM_RX_35, assembly GCA_019242465.1. Next base: position 15,920 of record JAFAVL010000633.1, read on the forward strand.
GTTCCATCAGGGAATGTCGCTTCCACTTGCACCTCATGCACCATTTCTGCCACCCCTTCCATCACATCTTCCCGTGTCAGTAGGGTTGTCCCATAACTCATTAAATCTGCTACATTGCGACCGTCCCTCGCTCCTTCTAAAATGGCAGCAGAAATATAAGCAACGGCTTCTGGGTAGTTTAGCTTCAATCCTCTTTCCTTGCGCCGTTCTGCTAGCAGGGCGGCAGTGAAAATTAGTAGTTTGTCTTTTTCCTGCGGCGTCAGTTGCATGAATTATCCCTTTAAATTTGCCAAACTCGCGATAGGCAGATGGGTCGTCCTAAAAAGGATGCAGGCAGTAGCTGCATGAAGCTGTTCAAACATTCTACTCATTTCTTAGCCAATATCACATAATCGTCTAATACATAGTATTCATGTTTTTTGTTTAAATAGTTATAGATTAATTCATTCATGTGGTTCCGGATAGGCAAATCTTTTTCTCTTGCAATTCTTGCAAAATTCTGACCCATAGGTTTTCTCTGACCCGTTGAAGTCAGGTATTTGTACCACTCCATCTGTAGCCCGATCTCGTCGGTAAACTCCTTAATCAGCCTCTCTTCTTGGGCTTGGTTTTCACTTTGATAGCGACCGTAAGCTTGAAACAGCCTTCTCCCCTGAACCACTACTATAACAAAGCCATTATCCTTTAAGCTATCACTAAATATTTTTTTGAAAGCTTGATGACATCTAGCCCTTTGAGTCTTGTCAGCAAAGATACAATGAGAAATCACAATAAAGTCAAAGAAATTATCTGGAAGATTCCTGCTTCCGCTACTATTGCTACAATAGGTAAATAAATCCATTGTATTGAATCGGAAGTAAGTATTAACAACCGTAGTTTGTTGGGCTTCGATATATTGTTTCCAGAACTCTAAACCATGATGCTGCAACGAGCTTCGCAGCTCTAAAGAACAGTAAGAAATCTGAATTTGAGCTTGCGCTCTTGAGTCACCGGAGCTACCTCCGGCGAAACGTTGAGGCAAATATGAGAATTCGACGATACTTTTTAGGAATGAATTCATGCCATAGAGCATAGCTCCTGAACCAGCTCCGATATCAAGAATATTGGATTTAGATGGCAGGAATCCAGACTTATAGACTAAAAACCATGCTAGGTAAGCACTGTAGACACCTTCTAAAAAGTAGACCATAAAGTAAACATGAGGGCTTAAATAGCTATCATACCTGGGGTCTTTACCCTGTCTTAGTACTTCAATATCTTCTTGACTCAGATCTTGCATCTGGAAATATTGATGTCAAAACCACAACTACGTGCAAGAGGTAACAAGTGCTCAATATTAAGTAAAAGAAGAGACACTACAATTTTAGGAAAAATCGATTCTAGGGCAGTTTGTGCAGCCTCACCCCAATCA
>JAFAVL010000637.1 GCA_019242465.1 Chroococcidiopsidaceae cyanobacterium CP_BM_RX_35
ATACACTCACCCCATCTTGCCCCTGCTAGCTGATACCAATGCTAGTCAGGTAGCGGTACCGAACATGACTCTGCCAATGCGTAGGTTCCAGTGGGCTGAGGATATTCCCCGGCACCTACGCCTCTCTTGGGATTTGTATCGAGACCGATTTGGGCGGGAACCATTGGGTTTGTGGCCTTCAGAACAATCAGTCAGTCCCCAGATTTTGCCTGATATTGTTAAGCAAGGGTTTCAATGGATTTGCTCAGATGAAGCCGTATTAGGTTGGACGCTAAAACACTTTTTTCATCGTGACGGAGATGGAAATGTTTTAGAACCAGAGTTGCTCTATCAACCCTATCGGCTCACAACAACAGCTGGTGATTTGGCAATCGTATTTCGAGATCACCGTCTGTCAGACTTAATTGGCTTTACCTACGCCTCAATGGAGCCAAAACAGGCAGCAGCAGATTTGGTAAGGAATTTAGAAGCAATCGCCTATCGGCTGAGACAAAGACAAGCTAGCGGCAGTACAGCCCTGGAACAACCATGGTTAGTTAATATTGCCCTTGATGGCGAAAATTGCTGGGAATTTTATCAGCAGGACGGCAAACCCTTCCTAGAAAACCTCTATCAGATGCTCAGCGATCGCCCAGAACTACAACTCGTCACTGTCTCTGAATACCTTGCCCAATTTCCTGCCACAACAACCATTCCCGCTAGCCAACTACACAGCGGTTCTTGGGTAGACGGCAGCTTCACCACCTGGATTGGCGACCCAGCTAAGAATCGTGCTTGGGACTTGCTAGCAGAAGCCAGGGCTGTGTTGGCAAAGCATCCAGAGGCTACAGAAGAAAACAATCCGGCAGCGTGGGAAGCCCTATATGCGGCAGAGGGCTCGGACTGGTTCTGGTGGTTTGGGGAAGGTCATTCTTCTAACCAAGATGCCATCTTTGACCTGTTGTTCCGGGAACACCTGCGTGAGATTTATCAGGCGTTGAATGAGCCAGTACCTCCCTATCTACGCCAGTCAGTAGAAACCCACACCATTAGAACTGACTATCGACCTCAAGCATTTATTCATCCTGTCATCAATGGGCAGGGCAATGAACAGGAGTGGGAAAAGGCTGGTCGTTTGGAAGTTGGTGGGGCGAGGGGAACAATGCATCAAAGCAGTGCCATCCAGCGTCTTTGGTATGGAATGGATCGCCAAAACTTTTATCTACGACTAGACTTTCAAGTAGGTGTTCAATCAGGTCGAGACTACCCAAGTCAGATGCATTTGTTGTGGTTCTATCCCGAGCAAAGCGGGTATAAAAGTCCAGTTCCCCTAGAAAATGTGCCGGATGCACCACCAGTCAACTACCTGTTTCACCACCATCTGGCACTGAATTTACTGACTAGTTCAATCCTTTTTCAGGAGGCTAACGAGAATTTTCAATGGTATCCCCGCGTTAGCAATGCCCTCGTAGCTTTTGATCGTTGTCTAGAAATAGCAGTACCGTGGGCAGATTTGCAAATTCCACCTGACTATCCGCTGCGGCTGATTTTAGTGATGGCAGACAGTGGACGGTTCAGTAGTTATTTACCCGAGAATGCTTTGATCTCAATCGAGGTGCCTGACTCAGCTTCTTTGTGATAGTAAATGATGCAAAAGCTTCTACCTAGCGGTAGAGTGCAGCTTGTACAGAATTACGACATCATCGTGACATGCCTTACTGCTTGGTATTCAAGTAGACCTTGCACCTAACGTGTGCTTGCAATTGTCTTTTAATTACAGCGAGGAGTTCGGTGGGGAAGGTAGGGCAATAAACTACACAGATGTTCTAAAAGTAACTATGAGACTTCAAGAACAGACCGAACAAGAGAAATTTATTGCGGAATTAGAGCTTAATTGGTACGAAGTTGAGACCGAATGGTTTGAGTTTGGCAGAGAGTTTCTGATTTTCTAATGCAAAAAAGCCCATCTAAGCAGCTCGGCGGTGGATTAGGCGGGGATTAGAATGAGTCAAAGATCTGTTAACCTCAGAGCGGAGCACTCGGAACAATTCTTGTGTATTGGTATTCATACTGCTCAATACCGCTTCTAAAGACATATGGAAGAGTCCACGCTGACCATGAAATTCCACCAACTCCCCAACTTGATGACAGTTGATACCAAAGCGTCTAAGATGGCGAGCTAGCCGTGGTTCCATCAGAGTCAAGGCACCGTCAAGCCTGAATTCTTGGACAACGCTAGTAGCTGCTAAATAGAGCCCTAGAGCAATCAGGGAGAAGTAGCGTCTTTCATTCTCGACTGCCTTGCTCTGCTTAGCAGATGTCTGATGTGATGTTGACCCTTCCACATCTCGTTTGCGAAAATCAGCAGTGACAGCCAGACGCGAAACCTCACCGAAAGAACCGCATGGCAAATCTCCCAGCCTCATGGTGTTAGATTGCAAATTTTGATCGTAAACCGTCTCATAAGGAAGATTCGCTTCTACCTTATGCGGATCAGGAAGTACTAGACGAACGCAGCCAGCGTAAAGTCCACTACGTAGATGCATCAACAAACAATGAATGGAGCGCTGATCGTAAATATCCTGTTCCATATCGTACGGGAAATTCTCTTCCGGCTCGTATTTCAGCTCCTGACAGTAAACTTTGTAGCGGATTTTATAAACTTCTTCTCGCAACTTAGGTGTATTAGCTACAACTAACTTGAAATGTTGTAAGAACTGAGTACTTATACCATCAAACGCTACAGGATTTGAGCTGGGCGGTCTAATTGTCTCCATGATTTGCTGTCTGTTGTTGGGGGATTGCAAAAACTTCTCCAATACTCAGAGAGCTTACAAATATTTTTTTCAGGGTTCCATGTTAAGTTACTTCCATAAATAGTACAGCACAACCGTAAAATCACTGTGTTTTTTAGTGATAAAAAATAAAACTATACTACCCCTGGCAAAGGATTGATGTGTGATCTCTACACAATCTTGCTGATATGAATTTAGAAAGGTACAATTTTAGCTTTTTTGATTAGAATTTTCTATAGCGAAATGGATGGCTTATAAAGAAAGCTTAATGTTAGAGCGAAAGCATTTATACTCTGGGTAACGCATCATAAAAATCAAGGTCTATCAACATCAATATCAAGAATATTGAAAGTAAATTCGATATTAAGCTGAGCCTCTCGGAAACTTTCAGGTAAAGGTTCAAACGGCGCAGCCTGCTCCACTGCTTGCAGTGCTGCCTGGTCAACTTTGAGAGAACCAGAAGATCGGATGATACGCGGAGGAGTAATCTGACCACTGCGGCTGACAGCGAAAACAATGATGGTATGTGTGGAGGAATTAGGATTTTCCTGCCGCCATCGCCTTGCTACTCGTTGCTTTAGCGCTTCTAGATAAGAACCAAGCTCGTCTTGACGAGCATCCACTCCTAAAGAATTAAGTGCTGTGCGATTAGCATTTGGGAGATTATCTCCACCCCTTCCAAAATTATGGCTAGGCAGGGAAACAGTCCCGCCTAAACTACTAGCTTGCTGCCATGACGGAAGCTGGTTATGAGATTTCTGTAGCGGTTGACTTGTAGTTGTAGGGGGCTTACTGCTGGGAGGGCGATTAAACGCTAGAGCATTGGATGTTGGTAAGTGTTGTTTGCCTTCTGCGACAGAACGGCTATGTTGTGACAGCAACTGGCGATCGCCATTCTGAGCATGTCTAATTGGGGGCACAGGATTGCTGTTTGAGCGACGATTGAATGCTAAGCGACTGGTATTTGGCAGCTGTTCTGTGCGTTTTATTACAGGTTTAGTTTGCGGACGTGGCAGCGGACGGTGGCGTGGTGACGCTTGTTGTTTGCTAGATTGCCGTTTGGGCTCAGGCTCAGCTACAGGCGGACTGCTGTTTAGGTGATGACTGGTTGGTGACAGAGGAACTGTCACAGGTGCTGGCTGAGGTTGCGGCAGCAGTTTTTCAGGCTGGGTAGGATGAGGGGCTAATAATTTTGCCTGGGCTCGACTAGGCGGACTGGAAGACAAGCGAGTAGCAGCTCTAGTTCCAAGTCTGCCTGTCATGACTGGTAAGTCGCGACGGGCTTTACCCCCAGCTCTGGAGTTATTGGAGGCCGCATATTTTGCCTTCGCTGGTGGCGTTGCCGTTGCTGCTTCTGGTGGCAAGTCAATGAATCTGACTGGGATTGGTACATCTGGCTTGGGCTGGAGTCGATGGTTCACACTATTCCTTTGCCAATAGATTGCTAAACCCAAGAACACAGCTCCGTGCAGGAGTAGCGATATTACCAGGAAAAGCATCCGATTGTGACCACCCCAACGCCGCCGGATCTGCCAATCTAAGGACATGCAATTATGCCAAGTCAAAGGTTAGTTTTAGAGCTTAACATTACCAGAATTTTTTCTGTATTATCTAAATCGCCAACCAGACGCCGAATCGGTTGAGGCCATACCCTAACTAATGTGGGGGTAGCAGAAACTTGATTTGCCTCTGCTTGCTCTGGATGCTTAAAAACATCGATAACTTTCAGCGTGTAAGGGTAAAGGAGAGATTGCTCTAACAGTTGGTGGAGACTTTGAAGGATACGCTCGGTAGCAACGCTATGACCAGCAACAAATAGACGGAAAACGTATCCCTGAGTTTCTGGCTGCCGTAGAAAACGTGGAAACACAACTGACTGCTGAGAGCTGCTTGGTGATTCAGAGCGCTCAAAGCGGATGATGAAATCGCGATCTTCCCAAAGCTGAGGGAATGAGGAGCGGTAGGTAGCTAGCATCATAGGGTCACACACCCCCTCTAACCAAGGAGATGCTTGCCAGACGAGATCGCCTGTTTCAAAAACTGCATTCAGCAAAGCCTGATGTCGCAGCACTAGCGGGTATGCTTCGGCAAGTGTCCGCACTTGTTGAGTCTGTCGGTCTAAATAGCGATCGAGAGTGGCAGTGTAACAAGGCACCAGAAAATGCGGTGGTTCTGGTAAGCCTAGTATTTCCTGTAAACCAACACACAAATATAAATGCCAGCGATCCTGTTTACTAGGGTCGATGCAGTAGATTAAATCTCCACCAGGTGTAAACAGGGCAATGCCTTTGAATAATTTAGGAAGGGTCAATTTGGTTAACGAATGTGTTTGGTAATGGTAAGAAAGGTCAACCCCGACCTCGCAAAAGCTGCGCCATTTCGTTCGGTTTAGGTGCTGCCTCTAGTGCTGTTTCTTCAGTGATCCGTCCTTCTTCATATAGTTTGTAGAGAGATTGGTTCATTGTACACATACCTTCGAAGTTGCAACGGGGAATAATTGCTTCCACCTCATCAACTTCGTTGCGGATAATAAAGTCTTTAATAGCATCAGAATTGATCATGATTTCGTGAACTGCAGCCCGTTTGCCATCTGTAGTTCGGACAAGACTTTGAGCAATCACAGCAACGAGGGATTCAGCAACCTGAATTCGCATTGGTCCTTGCTCCTCTGGTTTATAAAGGTTAAGAATCCGTTCTATAGTTTTGACGGCACTATTGGTGTGCAGAGTACCAAAGACCAGGTGACCAGTCTGAGATGCCTTGAGAGCTGTATTTACAGTATCGCGATCGCGCATCTCCCCAATGAGAATGATATCGGGGTCCTCCCGAAGTGATGCCTTTAGTGCAGCGTCAAACTGCAATGTGTGGATGCCGACTTCCCGCTGCTTAACCAATGACTTACGGCTTTGATGGACAAATTCGATTGGGTCTTCGATTGAGATAATATTCTTAGGCATCTCTCTATTGATGTAGTCAACCATCGCTGCCATCGTTGTAGACTTACCAGAACCAGTTGGTCCCGTCACCAAAATCAAGCCCTTGTGGTAATGACATAGATCTGCGAACACTGGTGGTAAATTCAGTTGTGCCATTGTGAGAATTTTCAGTGGAATTAACCGTAGCACCATGGCGGGTCCTTGAAGAGCAACAAAGATGTTAATCCGGACTCTCGCTAATCCCTCATATTGTGTAGCACCATCAAATTCTAGATCCTGTCTAAACCGCTCGATTTGCTGTTCTGTAAGAATCTCCTGTAGCCAGCCGAAAAACGTCTCTAAGTTGATTTCTGGATAATCTGTGACGATGATTTGACCGCGTTCGCGAAAGCGGGGTACCTCACCGACACCTAAGTGAAGATCGGAAATCCCTTTGTCATAAGCTTCGTATACAAGTTGCTTCAAAGTAGGTAAATTATTGCCTGTTACGGAACGAGGTGTAGATGGTGGGCGATAGTTAGAAGAGGCAGGGAGTGGTGAGACTGTCGCAGGGTCAACGTCTCTTTTGCGTGCTACGCCGGGAGCTGCGTTGAATTCGTCAAGGTCAATCGCTGGAGAGACAGAAGTATCCGGCATCTTGACAGTGATGTTTTGGCGCTGCGTACTGCCAAGTAATGCATCATTACTAGGAGTCGGTCTTGGTGGTGGCATCGGGGGCAGACGGCGTTCAGAGGGAGGAAAAATTGGTGGGCGCGGCTGTTGTGTCATTTTCCTTTAACTCCTGGAGACTTCTGTAATAGCTGCCAACAAATGAGCCTCGACTGGGCATCAACGTTACACTGCCTTTTCCAAGGGGTGAAACAGTTTTGAGGTGCTGCTGTGGTCATTTGTCAGAACTATTACGTCTCTAGTTTTCCCAAGACACTGCACTTACTACCATTTTGGATTTTGGATTTTAGATGATGGAATTGTAAAAGTTTTACTGAGATTTGGATCATGAGTCAAACGAAATGGTTTGACAGCTTTATTAAGTTGCTCAATTATGAGAAACAACACATATAATTATAAGAAATGTTAAGTAACTAGCCAATCAACTCTTAACTTTGCCAGGTTAGCTGCTCGTACCGAAATACAGCATCAGTCGGAAGTTAGACTGTTAAAGACTTTTGATGTTAACCCTCTAATGAGTAACGAAATGTTGTCAGATTGAGAACGGTTTGATATTCATTAACTCGAACGTTTAGATGTAAAGTTTTATTGAATACCCAATCATCTTTTGGTTTGAGTTCTATATACTGATTTTTAATACAACAGACTAGCTTCAACTAGTCAACGGAATTTTACTCAATTAAATTTTTCATTCCCTTTAGGAGGAAGAGATATGACTTTAGCTCAAAGCTCAAGTTTTGGGAAAATCTATTCTTGGTTCACAGTCAAAAGTTTTTTGATCTGGACTTTCACACTAGGAGTTTGCTTACTGGTTGTAGGTTTTCCGTTGGTCGTTTTGATGGCTACGGTCGGTGCTCTGTCGGCAATCGTTCTAGAATCCGTTATGCCGATTAGTGCTGCTTTGTTGGTAGCAGGTAGTCTCATTGGGTTTAATGTCATGGCGGTGCTGGCTGGTGCTGGTATCCTTACTCTTAAGGGCATTCATCCACACGAAGTCAGCTGGCTAAACTGGCTACACGGCGAGGCAGATCCGCTGCATACTTCTGTTTACGCTGCGTGCCCTTTAACATGCGATCCGCTGATGAAATAAGAACGGCAGCTGAGTCAACGGTACACCGCCTTCCGCGGTCACTAAGGAAAATCTTGCTGGCGGAAAGTTTTTTGAACTCCATGGCATCTACCCGGTTGAAGCCGGGTTTTTTCGCGGTTAGAATTCTCGGTGTTTTTGGTCAATTTGAATGGTAAAGCAAAAAGCACGAGTTTGCGTCACGTTAGGTACCCGCCCGGAGGCAATTAAAATGGCTCCAGTGATCCAGACGTTCCAGCGATCGTCCGCCATTGAGTTGCAAGTGATTTTGACTGGTCAGCACCGAGAGATGGTTGAGCAGGTGATGCAACTGTTTGAGTTGAAGGCAGATCGGGATTTGCAGATTATGCAGCCGCGGCAATCGCTTAGTGAGATTACTTGCCGCAGTTTGCAGGGGTTAGAAGCATTATTCCAGCAGGTACAGCCAGAGTTAGTGTTAGTACAGGGGGATACAACTACAGCTTTTGCGGCAGCTCTAGCGGCGTTTTACCAAAAAATTTTGGTTGGGCATGTAGAAGCTGGGTTACGCACTGATGATCTGCTCAATCCCTACCCAGAAGAGGCAAATCGGCGGCTGATCTCTCAGCTGAGTCATTTTCACTTCGCCCCTACAAGTATGGCTTTTGAAAATTTGCAACGCTCTGGAGTCGTGGGTCAAGTTTACCAAACTGGCAACACAGTTATTGATGCCTTGCTACTAGTTGCTAAGCAACAGCCAGCATGTAATGTTAATGGTTTGGACTGGGAGAGATATCGCACACTCTTGGCAACAGTTCATCGGCGGGAAAACTGGGGTGAACCACTCTACCTGATTGCTCAGGGATTTCTACAAATACTAGAAAAATTTCCCGATACAGCGTTGCTATTGCCGTTGCATCGGAATCCTGTGGTCCGAGAACCATTAACAGCGCTCTTAGGCAATCATCCTCGGATTTTTTTAACAGAGCCATTGAACTATAGCGAACTAGTAGGGGCCATGCAGCGCTCGTACCTGCTGCTAACAGATTCTGGAGGGTTGCAAGAAGAAGCACCTAGTTTGGGCAAACCAGTACTAGTGTTGCGAGAAACGACGGAGCGACCAGAGGCGATCGCCTCTGGTACCGCCAAACTGGTCGGGACGAATTCAGATCAAATTGTTGCTGCGGCAAGTGAACTGTTAAGCAACCCAGTGGCCTATCAAGCAATGGCAACAGCCATTAATCCATTTGGGGATGGTCAGGCGGCAGAGCGGATTTGTCAAATTGTGGAAAGTTACTTCGAGTATAGAGATTAGATGAGCAATCAATCCTTTAGCTGGTAAGCTTTTTGAAGAGATTGATTTAGTCGTTAAACTTTTCCTAGTTGTGAAATATTTTTTTCTGACTGACGGATGGACGGTTGGCAGAGTCTGGGCGTTCGATGGTCTATGGAACGAAACAGCATGGCGACGTCAGCCTGATATTCAGCGCCTGAATCTTTGTCTTGTGGAAGAAAGTGAAAAGTTGTGGCTTTATCGCGTCGAAGATGAGGTTTTGACAGTGGAGGTCATACCGATCACTAAGACTCAAGGCAACGCCTATGGCAGCTCCGGCACGGCGGATAAAGGGGTCTGTGCGACCGACCCCAACCGCCTCGACTTCCTTGAGCGAGCCCAAGTTAAGCCATCGGTTCAGGCCATTGGTCAAGTTGTACTAAAGCGTCTCATTAGTGCTGAGCAAGTGCTAGAGCGACTTGGCACAGCACAAACAATGTGCCAATTAACAAGCATCCAAACAGTCCTGCAATAGCAAGGCACCAGCTCGCTTGCAATCGGTTCAGGCTATAGTTACAATTTTTTAATATTTCTCATTTTTGTTTTGCGATTGCGTCAACGTCTAGGTGGGCACAAAAACTCAACCGCGAACACTGTCTAACTTGAACATGGACAGATGTAACAATGAGTAACGGTCCACCGCTGTTCAACGAGGTCACCGTTCTCAAAGGTGGCTTCTCGTGAAAACAGCGTCGACTGCTGCTTTAAAGCAGTAGCACTTTCGCGGTCAGCATCTGGCAATAACAAAAAGTTGCAAAATTAACGTTGTCAACACAACTCATTGAGGAGGAGCGTAGTCAATGGGACTACCCTGGTACCGAGTACACACAGTTGTCCTGAACGATCCGGGACGACTAATTTCTGTGCATTTGATGCATACCGCCCTAGTGGCAGGTTGGGCCGGTTCTATGGCTCTATACGAACTGGCAATTTTTGACCCCAGCGATCCTGTACTTAACCCAATGTGGCGGCAGGGAATGTTTGTGCTGCCCTTTATGGCTCGGCTGGGTGTGACTGAATCTTGGGGTGGATGGAGCCTTACTGGCGGTCCGGCTACAGACCCGGGCTTCTGGTCGTTTGAAGGTGTCGCAGCTGCCCATATCGTGCTTTCTGGGCTGTTATTCCTCGCCGCTTGCTGGCACTGGGTTTATTGGGATCTCGAACTTTTCAGAGACCCCCGCACTGGCGAACCAGCGCTCGATCTGCCAAAAATGTTCGGCATCCATTTATTTCTATCTGGTCTGCTCTGCTTTGGCTTTGGTGCTTTTCACCTGACGGGACTCTTTGGTCCTGGAATGTGGGTTTCAGACCCTTACGGTCTGACTGGCAGCGTGCAACCCGTAGCTCCAGAGTGGGGTCCAGCTGGATTTAACCCCTTTAACCCTGGTGGGGTTGTCGCTCACCATATCGCTGCTG
>JAFAVL010000404.1 GCA_019242465.1 Chroococcidiopsidaceae cyanobacterium CP_BM_RX_35
GCTTCTAGTACAAACATCTGTCCTCCTTATGGTGTTATTTTACCATAAGAAATTGATTCGCTATCGCTCAGTTTGTTTATTGGTCGCAATTCATCTGGGCACCAAAGAATTTTGGTGCCAGCCTTCTTGCTCCATTAAGGTAATCAACCTCTGCCAGTAGCTGTCTGATGTTCTAACTGTAAAGCCGAAAGGTGTGAGAATTTCAAACTTCATCGTACCTAGAACGAGAACTTGGACTAATAGCGCACTATCACCATTGATTCAATCTGATTCGCCTCATAAACAACATTGAACCTCTGCCTCACCAACACCCTGTAGCTTGCTGACTTTAAACACTGGTGGACAAGTAAGTTCCCTTAGCTCTAAAAACCAACAGACAAGCTTCAAGGACCACCTCAACTCGAAACCAAAGCTAGCTAACATTTCCCTTCAGCGGCGGCGAGCCATCTCAAAGCCTCAGCACCTTTCTCGGCTCGCACCGCTCACTGTAACGATTAATTCAAGAAGAAAAGGTCTAGTTGGTCTAATTGTTGATGGCTATCTTGCAAGGATTTCTCTTGTTGAGATGGCTGAGAAAGCCTAATAAGTTCGGGACTAGATGGTGAGAAGAATCGGTGACCTTTACCAGTATTTTTTCGCAATTGAACAACAGGAATATCCGACTGAGTGTAGCTGAAGACAAAACCCTGTAACCATCTGCCATTTATCCATACTTCTATGTCATCTCCTACACTACAGTTCCATCTTGGAAATTGTGGTGGTTTGCGTAGGGTGCCTAGATTCTTCTCATGGAAAACAGCTGCCCCTACCACACTAAGAGGTAGAGATGGTTCAGAAAGTGATTCTTGAGATGGTTGAGAAGACTTATTGGGATCATCAAATCGACAATCAGATTTTACAGATTTTTTAGCTACTTTGTGTTCCCTGAAAGCAGGGGGCTGTCCTACTTCTACTACCAATTTATAACCTTCTAAAAAGAGGTAATAGTACGGAAGCCCAATATCGCTGAGCCATCGACGCTGAGAACTCATTCTGGCATAGGTCCCTTTGAAAAAGATCCATTGCACATCTGAGCATAAACTCTGTAGATGTTGCGTGCGTTCAATGAAATCATCTTTCGACAAAACGCTTCGCTGAATTTCAAGAATCTTAATTACGCGATCACCTTCTCTTACAACTAGATCAGGACGACGTTTCAGAGGAGGTTTACCCGGAGTAATTATCAAATCCTTTTCCCGCAACACCTGTACATCAGAATGCGATTTATATCATCTTCGAGTGTGAGTTGGATAGCTCCCACCGCAACAGCATGATCAATACATCCAGGATCATGACAAGACGGCTTTGTGGCTCCGTTAGCTCGATGAGTTGTGTGACACCAATGCATCCAGCGTGCAATTGCATTTGCCTTATCCAGAGATCCTCGCCGGAATCGAACCCGCAGATTCTCAGGAAACACGTGTATCCCTGCTTGCATTGTTGCTAGCAAACCATTCTTGTCTAGCCCTTGTCTCAATTCCTGAAGTTGCTCTTTTGTATAGAGATGCTTCCGCCTCAATAACATTTCTGTGATATCGTCATTCCCTAATCGAACTGACCATTCTTGAAGGCAATGAGGGCAAATCAGCTCCATGCCTTGATATTCTCGATGAACTTGCTCCACCGTTGCTCGACCAGCAGCAACCTCTACGGCTGGTGTAACAATTTCCTCTTTTACTGGTTCTAAGCTGCTAAGAGACATATAATTAGTCCCTATATTGTTGACAAAACACTAGATTTATATGTTAAAACCACCTGTATAATAATACTCATCTTTGTAGAGAGATTACTTAACAAAACACTTACAGACAAATTTGAGGCACAGCCCCACATGCAACCTTGCAGTGACTCGACGAGGCAATAGTCACTACTAACAGCTTCGGCACAGGCAACGTGTAACGCATCAACTGCTTTGAGTCCATTGTGTTCCCATTGCTCGACTCTCTGCCAAGAGCGATCACACATGATCGCAACAATTTTATGATTTGATTCAACTTAATTAAGAAAAGACCAGCCTACCACAGCTGGTCAAAAAAATCTTTGTTGTGTTGTTTTCTCAAGACAAGGAAACCCGAAATGCGCGTTCCCAAGCGGCACTGGGTAATCTTTCTTAACATTATTGTAACTCTACAGACAGATTTTTTAAAATAAAGTTCCAAACTAATTTTTCTCTGTCCCCAAGAGAAACTCATGTCCCCGCTGAGGCTGCCCCCAAAGCACGCGTTCTTGTTTGTAGATGGCAATACCTGGCTTAGCTCCTTTCGGCTTGTAGACGTGCTTTGGTTCGGTATAGACAACTGGCACTTGGTCGCTTTGGCGAGAGCGACTGTAGTAAGCAGCCAGATCGGCAGCAAACTGCAAATCCGCCTCCTCTGGTACAGCCCCTGCCTCTAGACGCAGTAGCAGATGGCTACCAGGAATTTCTTGGGCATGGAACCAAAGGTCATAATCTCCCGCCTGACGAAAGCTAAGTTGGTCATTCTGACGATTGTTGCGACCGATCAACACTTCAAAACCACTAGGAGTGCGGTACCGATGAAAGTTGGTGCTAGATACCTCTGTGGGACTGCGGCGCTCGTATCCTGAATCTTCTAAATAGCGTTGCCCAATCAACTCCTCGCGGATTTCCTTAAGCGCTGCTAAATCTTCTGGTGTTTGGTAAGTTTCTAGTTGAGCAATCGCATCTTCTACTTGCTCAAGATAGTGAATCTCCCCACTCACATCTCTGAGCAACGGCTCAACGGCATTCCGAGCCCGTTTGAGTTTTTGGTGGCGCTTGTAGAGGCTCTGGGCGTTTTGCACAGCATTTTTTTCTGGTTCCAAAGAGATTGTAATTGGGCGATCGCCCTCAAAGTCGGGTAGAGAGATTGACTTCATTCCTGATTGCCAGTCCTGGAGGTGAGCCATTAGTAAATCAGCCTGTTGCCGATACTCGTCGGCTTGGTCCGATTGCTGTAAACGTTCTTGAAAGGTGCGAGCTTTGAGTCGCAACTTTTCTAGCAGATTATTCAGTTTCTGACTGAGCTGATGCCGCAACTGCGTAAACTCTTGTTGATTCAGTTGCGCTGTGTAGTATTGGCTGAGTAGCTCTTGAACTGTTGGAACTTTTTTGAGGATACCCCAACCCAATACTGTGTATCCGTCTGTAGTCCAACCTGGCTGAAACTTGCCTTGCTGTAGTGCTTGTAGCCATTCCTGCCAACAACGAAATAGTTGCTGCCAATCAGGTGCCTTTAAGGTGTCAGTGGCGCGATCGGGGTCTAGTCCAGCCGCAAGCACCATTGACTGCACCAGCGCCGGACTCAAGCCACGATAGTTCTTTAAAAGACAGCGGCGCAAGGGTCCTGGGACCAAGCTCACCCGTTCTTGCCAGCGCTCCTGGGATTCACTCAAGCTGGGAACTGCCCCGGTTAGTGCTGGTGGTGGTTCATAGAGCTGTCCAGTTTGAATCGGACGGACGCTGGACTGTTGCTGACTGACTTGATGAGCAGCAGTGACGATCGCTTGATTTGAGTCAGTCAGAATAACGTTGCTATATTTGCCCATAATTTCGACATACAGATGCCAGAGGGCGGGTTCTCCTGGACGACGAGCAAACTGGAGATCGATGACCCGCTCCCAAGGAGCGACGCTAGGGCAATCTACCAATGCTAAACTACCTAACTGGTGTAGCAGTTGTTGGCTGAAGGTAAAGGTATCTGGTATCCGAGGTGGTGGATCGCCGATGCAAAGATGAGCGGCTTGAGGGTGCCATGAAATCTCCAGCCACCCCCGCAGATTGAGCGTGCGTAATCCGATCGCTATGCAAGAGCGATCGCGCTGATACACCTGTTCGGTACGCGCTGGTAGCCAGTTGGCGCGTAGCTCGTCACAAGCGGCGGTTAGTGTTGTGAAGTCAACTTGTTGCAAGAGTCGTCTTGAGGGTGATTTTAGCGTTGTAAGTCGAAATTTTTGTAGATACCATGAACAGTAGTTAGCTTAAAGCTTCTTACACCACGCTCTGTGCCGATACAACATGGACATTCAGCTAATCAACATCGGTTTTGGCAACATTGTGTCTGCCAACCGAGTGGTTGCCATTGTCAGTCCAGAGTCTGCTCCTATTAAGCGTATTATTACTGATGCACGAGATCGAGGGCAGCTGATTGACGCCACCTACGGACGTCGCACCCGAGCTGTGATTATTACTGATTCTAGCCATGTGATTCTTTCGGCAATTCAGCCTGAAACCGTGGCGAATCGCTTTGTGATTGGTCGTGAGCCTCATATCGAAAATTAAGCTTGGCTATTGGTACCGAATTAGAACAGGATGTGGAATAAAATAGGGGGATGTTTCTTCGCCTGCTGCAGTTGCACTCAGATGACACGAGTTTTGCCTACCTCAACTGCTATAGCAAAGGAAAGCCTACCTAGTGGCAGACTAATTATACTGACAGGTCCTAGCGGGGTTGGCAAGGGTACATTGGTGCGATCGCTCTTGCAGCGTCATCCAGAGTTGTACCTTTCGCGCTCGGTCACAACCCGCTCCCCACGCCCAGGCGAAATTGCCGGGCAGCACTATGACTTTATTAGCCGCAGCCAGTTTGAACAAATGATTACTGCGGATGAATTACTAGAGTGGGCTGAGTTCGCTGGTAACTACTACGGTACTCCCTATAAACCTGTGATAGAGCAAATTGCTCAGGGCAAGTGGGTATTGCTAGAAATTGAGTTGGAAGGGGCACGAAAGGTCCGTCAAAAATTTCCCTTAGCGCTCCGCATTTTTATTTTGCCACCTTCCTTAGTAGAACTAGAGCAGCGTTTACGCCGTCGGGGCCAGGACTCTGAGGTTGCGATTGTTCGCCGTCTTGACCGGGCTCGCTCAGAAATCAAGGCTGCTAGTGAATTTGATATTCAGATTATTAACGATAATTTTGAAACCGCTTTAAGCTGCGTCGAAGCTGCCCTGTTTGGCAGGGAGAAAGGGACAGGGGAGCGTCCCCCAACCCCGATCCCTACTCCCTCTTCCTAGAACTAATGACCGAAAACTTTTTGAATTGCTGGTAAATAGTCAACCAATAGGTAGGCAACCACCGCACCGCCAATGCCACCAAGTAAGAAACCAGTAGTCCACTCGTTCCAAGCCTCCGCTGTTTTGTTTACAAGTTCACTTGGAGGGTTGGGTGTTGTCACAGTGGCAATAGGTTTAGGTGGATTGCTATGGGCATATAGAGCGAGGCTAGCAGTCGAGATGACAACTAGCCCTATGGTTGACAGTAACCCAGCCAGATTAGCAATGTCTGTATCGCGGAGTGGACCAAGTTTGGCAAAGGGACCGAACAGCCAATAGCCATGAGCCATGCCAATTTCTAACCCTCGCCTCTGCAAAGTTATACCCTTGCGATATGCTGGCAAGTTATTAATAAACCATTTACTGAGACTGGAATCGTTAATCGGAGTTTCTAGGTTACCAATCTGCGGATCTCCATTGACCGGAAAGACGACCTCTCGATTCCTGGGATCGCTGGGGCGATCTTTTGATGCGTTGACTGCCTGCGCCATATTTCTTGTTGGTATCTAGTAATGACAGTAGTGGGATTATTTTAAGTGAATAGATGGGTACGAACTTCAGTCTCAGCAATGAACTTTAGAAAAATTAATTGAATCGAACCTAAAAGTGAGAAGTGAGGAGTTAAAAGATAAAGTGTGTTCATAATCAGGTCAACTAATTCTATCTTTGGATACATTGACTAACTGCATTACACTTCATTAGTTAATTCTATTAGTTGCATTAGCGTAGGCGAACAGTTTGTAGTGAAGTTGCTCCGTTGAGTTGAAAGCTAATAGCTAAAATAGGCTTTTGAAACTCACATTAAAGTGTTAATCAGATTGCGAGTTTCAAAAACCTATTTTTTTAGTGTGACAAAGCTCTACATCCCTTAACCCTTTACGGCATTGGGTGGAAGAGGAGATCCGGGAAAAAGTAGTTAAATACAGCCCAGGTACTAAAGGCAACTGATACCGAAACAACTGCCAGAACTGGTGCGAGGGAAAGATACTGCAGGAAATAAGTTTTTTGGTCGTTTTTGTTTTGCTGCGCCATGTGGATTGTTCTCCAATACAAATTAACCAGTCAAGCCGAGCTAGCGAGGGGAAACAGGAATTTCCTCATCCTTAGCCGTTAGGTTTCCAGACAGAAATTCTTGCAGTGCTGCCGCGGGCCAAGCAAAGCCTGACAGCGCAATTGGCAGAGCTAAAGGCAAATCAATGACAATTTCTTTCGATTCAGCAGAACCTCCTGCAGCTTTTTTGGTCGCTCTAAGATAGCCACGACCTGCCCATCCAATCCATCCGGCAATATAGAGGAAGAGGATGCTAGGAATCAGGAAGTCACCTGCATGATCGAGACGACCATCCACAATCAGATGAGGTAGACCTTCTGGACCGCAAAGTGCCCCTGAATCGGCATACCGTTTAAATCGGTCTTGTGCCCCTGTCGTGTCTGTCGTTGCACGGGCGTTGGCCGCCCGTTGGAGAAACTCAGGTGATTCACTGCAAGGTACAAGGTTAGCCCCGATTGCTAATGCTGCTGGGGCAAAATTGAACCAAATACCAATCACGAGAATCAGAGCAAACAATCGTCGAGCCATGAAATTGTTACCCTTATTACAAAACAAAAAGTTCATTGCACAAAACGAAGCGGCTTGTACAAGTTTTTTTTAACGCTAGTTTGGCTTGAAGCAGAACTCCGCTGCGCCAGCCCTGCGGGCAGCACAGCCATCCGCAGCCTGGCTTGCCAACTTGCTCCAGAACTTGTAAGTCATCATACTCTTGCTAGCGATCCCAAGCTAGTTTAGGTAAATAAAAGTTTAAATTTCTTAAACCAGTCAGAGTGCTCCTTACCCCTTAACCTTTTACTAATGGCAAGCATTTTAGCGATCGAAACGAGTTGTGACGAAACGTCGGTGGCGGTGGTTCGAGACAGGCAAGTGTGTAGTAATGTTATCTACTCGCAAATCTCCGTTCACCAGCCATATGGTGGAGTGGTGCCAGAGGTGGCGTCGCGCCGACATTTAGAAACGATTAATCAGGCGATCACTAGCTCTCTTGAAGAAGCGCAGCTGCCGATTTCGAGTCTTGACGGCATTGCAGCTACCTGTGCGCCTGGACTGGTGGGAGCGCTGTTGGTAGGATTGACCGCAGCGAAGACTTTGGCTTTAGTGCATCAAAAGCCATTTTTGGGAGTTCATCATCTAGAAGGTCACATTTATGCTAGCTACTTAAATAAGCCGGAGTTGAAACCACCATTCCTCAGTTTGTTGGTTTCTGGCGGTCATACAAGCTTGATCTATGTCAAAGATTGTGGTTGCTACGAAACTCTGGGGCAAACCCGCGACGATGCAGCGGGTGAAGCCTTTGATAAGGTAGCAAGGTTATTGCAGTTAGGCTATCCTGGCGGTCCAGCAATCGACAGGTTAGCAGTTGCAGGGAATCCGCAAGCTTTTGTGCTGCCAGAAGGGAATGTTTCCCGACTAGATGGCGGATATCATCCCTATGATTCGAGTTTTAGTGGTTTAAAAACAGCGGTCCTGCGACTAGTGCAACAGTTGCAGCGGGATGGAAAACCACTTCCCATACTGGATGTGGCAGCCAGTTTTCAGGAAACCGTGGCACGCTCATTGGCGAAACGAGCGATCGCCTGTGCCCTTGACTATGGTCTCAACACGATAACCGTCGGTGGAGGCGTAGCTGCTAACAGTGGGCTGAGAAAGCACCTCCAAACTGCTGCTGCTGCTCATAACTTGAGAGTGCTATTTCCTCCACTCAAATTCTGCACCGACAACGCCGCCATGATTGGTTGTGCAGCAGCCGAGCATCTAGAGCGAGGTCATACCTCCTCATTAACATTAGGCGTTCAGTCTAGACTTGCCATTACTGACGTAATGCAGTTGTATCAAAAGTGAACAGCTGCCTATCTATCCTGCATGTAGAGCCAAGATAGAGCGGATTCGACTAGCGACAGCATCCGGTTGTTCTACCATTGCCAAGTGTCCGCACTGAGGGATTTCGATCACATTAGCCCCACACGCTTGAAACAACGGGTGAAAGCTTGCTAAATGGCGGACATACTTGGGTTCCATAATCGGGTCTAAGGCACCTGCCAGGAAATAAACTGGCTGCTTTAACTGGGATACAACCTGAGGCAGGCGGTTAACTTCTTCCTCAGTAGTGGAGTCTAGTAGTGTTCCCAAAGCCGCTTCTGGGGCAGCCTGGACGAAATCAATTAACCGTTGACGACCCCAACAGCGAGCAATTGGTCTAGCGACACTGCTGCGTGTAAACGCCAAATCAATTAGAGGCAGTTGGCTCAGCCAGCGAGGACGAACTTTCAACAGGCGCTGACCAACCAGGCGAAACTGCTCAAAAGCTTCTTTAAGATAGATGCCGCCACCAGCATTAATGCAGATAACGCCCTTGACAGATTGAGGTAGGTAGTCAGCTCCCCACAGAGCGATGGTGCCACCCAATGAATGCCCAATTAGCCAAGCACTAGTAATATCCAACTGTTGCAGTAGAACTGCTAAATCTTGAGCATACGCAATTGGGTTATAGCGGGTAGCTATGGAATTTAGAGTGGTAAGACCATCAGGCGATTCAGGTTGAGCTGGCACGGGCGCGCTCTTCGAGCTACCTCCGGCAGAACGTCGAGTTTGTGACTGACCAAAACCGCGCAAATCGTAAGCTAGACACTGATAAGTTGGTGCCAATCGCTCAGTCAAAGGTTGCCAGTAGCCACGGCTCAAAAGCCAACCGTGGATAAATACTAAAGTATGGGGATTTGTTGTCGGAGGCGTTAGCTCGTAGACGTGCTGCACTCCAAGGATGTCAATGGCTGCCATAGTTACATCGTAATCTTTAACAATGACCCAAACAATTATTGATAGACAAACACTCCTGCTTTAACCAGAGCGCATCGTAGTAAGGGATGCTTACTCAGCTACAGTAGAGTTAGTGCCTTTAGCTGCTACGGTTCGATTGAAATGTTCACAGCTTCAGAAACCTCTGTGATTGGGCTGATTGTATTGGCTGCGGTTGCTATATTAGGTTGGGGATTTTATCGAGCCAGACCTTTTGGCAAACTGGGAATATTTGCTTGGTTACAGTCTGTGGTGTTGATGGCTCCTTGGCTGTTGTTATTTGGCTTATTTGCGACGGGCATATACATCAACATTGTGGGCGTTTTATTTTTGTTAGTAGCTTCCGCTGGGCTATATATTTGGTTGGGAAATCAAATTAGAGCCGCTGGTCGAGAGGCGGTACTGCGCTCAAAAGCTGTGGACAAGCTGAATCATTCCACCAAAGAAGCCGATCCAATCGCTCGATCAGATGGGATGGCAAAGCCAGCTCAACCGCCGCTGAACTTGGATGTCAGCTCAATTCCTGATGAGGATCTGAGCGCGATTCGCGGAATTTTCGGGATTGATACGTTTTTTGCCACGGAGACAATTCCCTATCAAGAAGGGGCAATTTTCAAGGGCAATTTACGGGGAGAACCAGAAGCCATACATACACGTTTGACTGCCAATTTGCAAGAGCGACTTGGCGATCGCTATCGACTTTTCTTGATCGAGAGTCCTGAGGGAAAGCCTGTCGTCATTGTCCTTCCTAGCCGCAATGACCCACAGCCAACGACGTTACCTCAAAAAATCTTAGCAGTCGTCCTCTTAGTAGCGACTATTGCCACAAGCCTGGAAACTGGCGGACTCCTACTGGGCTTTGATTTTTTCACTAATTTGGCGCGATTCTGGGAGCCATTACCCATTGCCGCTGGTATCTTTGCGGTTTTGGCAGCTCACGAAGTTGGTCATCGGTTGATGGCTCGTCGCCATCAGGTGCGTCTGGGTCCACCCTTTTTTCTGCCAACTTTACAAATTGGCGCTTTTGGTGCCATTACTCGGTTTGAATCATTAGTGCCGAATCGTAAAGTCTTATTCGATGTGGCAGTTGCTGGACCAGCTATTGGGGGTATTGTTTCCCTGTTGATGCTGGTAGTGGGCTTGCTGCTTTCCCATCAGGGCATAACCTGGGGTTTTAAACCCAGGGTGTTTCAAGTGCCATCTGAGTTTTTTCAGGGATCAATTTTGGTCGGGACACTGGCACGGGTGGTTTTGGGTAATACGGTTCGCGAACCTCTAGTCAATGTTCATCCATTGACGGTAATTGGTTGGCTGGGCTTGGTGATTACGGCATTGAACTTAATGCCAGCTGGGCAACTGGATGGAGGTCGGATTGTGCAGGCGATTTACGGGCGTAAAATAGCAGGACGGGCAACAGTGGCGACGTTAATCGTGCTCGCGCTCGCTTCTCTTGCCAATCCTCTGGCTATGTACTGGGCGTTGGTCATTCTGTTGTTACAGAGGGATTTAGAACGTCCTAGCCTCAATGAGCTGACTGAACCCGATGATGCTAGAGCCGCTCTGGGGCTTTTGGTTTTGTTTCTGGCGATCGCAACTCTTCTCCCAATCGCACCAGCGCTAGCGGGGCGTCTGGGCATTGGGGGTTAGTGGTGGCACCCACCCAGCAAAAATATTTGGCCGCTCCATCGGCGCTGGAAATAATTTCTGGAAGGCAAACTGGCGTTCAGCTGCCTTCTCCTGGGCAAGGTTCCACAAAGTTTCGTAGTAGAAGAACGACACCCCAGCTAAGCCTTGTTGGCGAACGGATGTAACTTGGTGCTGAATTTGTCTAACTGGAATCATATGGTCTTTCAATCCCGTTAAAATGCCAATGCTCACTGGAATGTGACTTCGTGCTACTTGGACTTCTGGTTGCTCTAGTTCGGCAATGAAGCGCTTCTCGTCATTGCGATACACTTGCAAGACAAGCTCCTCTATTAACCCCTCCCGTTCCCAACTCTTCCAGTCTGCTAGCGATTCGTTGTAGGAGAATTTCAGGGGGTTGGGTGCTACGGAGATAATACATTCTGGTTTGATGACTTTGACAGCCACAAATAACCGTCTCATTAGACCAGTAACTTTGTCTGCTCGCCAACGCAGCCAGACAGGATCTTGAGGGTTGGCAGGGGGAGAATAGCCCGGGTGTTCTCGTTGATACAGATTAACTGTTAAGCTATCGTAACCAAAATCGGCAGGAAAGCCGAAATGGTCGTCGAATTGAATTCCATCCACATTGTAGTTGCTGACTATCTCAACAACTAAATCCTGGATAAACTGCTGGACTTCTGGATGTAGCGGATTGAGCCAAACTCGTCGGTGAGGTCCTTCTTGCCAAATCTGGGTGCCGTCGCGGCGATTAGTCAGCCAGTCAGGGTGACGGCTTGCCAGTTCGGAATCAGCTGGTGCCATGAAACCAAATTCAAACCAGGGGATGACGCTCATCCCTTTTTGATGTCCCTGCTTGACGATTTCTTTGAGGAGATCTCGCCCTTGTAATCCGGGTGTTGGGTCGAGCGATCGCCCAATCTGCTGTTTAGCAACTGGGCTAGGGTAGAGTGTATATCCCCAATTCCAAACAGTAGGATAGAGGGTGTTGAAGTTCAGCTCTTGTAGGCGTTGTATGGCTTTAGCAAGACGACGACGCTCAAACAGCACATCACTATCAATATTTGTCAACCAGACTCCTCGTAACTCGGTTGCTTGAGGAGCTGCTGTTCCAACTTCAGCAACCGTGGTAGTTAGAATTATCACAACTGTCACGCTTAAGGCAATCAGTAAAGCAAACCAACTTCCCAGACAAACTCGTTCACTGCTTTGAGGAACCCAAAATCTAAAATCCAAAATCGGTATGCTCCAGCGAATTTTCTCGGTCCTAATTTTAATCACCATCTTGTGCTTAGGTAGCACTCTGATACTGCTACCTAAAGTTGCCGCTTCTGGCTCTCCTCAATCTCAGAGCAATCAGCTATCTCCTCAACTGGCTAATGCTGTGCTGCAGGATTTATCCCATAAAGTTAATATCCCGGTTGTGAAGTTAAAGATTACGAGTTATACTCCCAAAATCTGGTCCGATGGCTGTCTGGGACTTCCTCAACCCGATGAATTCTGTACCCAAGCTTTAGTTCATGGTTGGCACATTACCTTGTCTGATGGTCGCCAAACCTGGGTTTATCGCACCGACCAAGTGGGGAGGGTATTGCGTTTGGAAGCGGAACGTTGAGGAATGCATAATGAATTTTCCAGATCAAGTCTCATTTATCGAGCCTGGTCAATTGCAGGAAAAC
>JAFAVL010000060.1 GCA_019242465.1 Chroococcidiopsidaceae cyanobacterium CP_BM_RX_35
AGGGCTTCTATCAGATGAGAACCAATGAAACCAGCAGCTCCAGTAACGACAACAGTAGACATTAATTCGGCAATTTTTGAAATTTTCTAGATCTAGATAATACAATTGAGCAGCTGAAGCGGAAGGATATATGTGAAGGTTTTGGTAGTTGGCAGTGGGGGTCGCGAACATGCCATCGCATGGAAGCTCTTGCAATCGCAGCAAATTGAGCAAGTGTTCTGTATCCCCGGCAATGGAGGTACGGCAAGTCTACAGCGTTGCCAGAACCTGCCGTTGCTAATGGATGACTTTGAGGGGATTGGGCGACTGGCTCTGGTGTATGACATTTCGCTGGTTGTCGTTGGTCCTGAAGTTCCACTGGCATTGGGAATTACAGACTACCTTCAACGCCAAGGCTTGATAGTGTTTGGTCCTACGAAAGCAGGAGCGATGATTGAGACGAGCAAGTCTTGGGCAAAAGCTCTGATGCAGGAAGCAGGAATTCCCACAGCTCAAGCAGCCGTTTTTACTGAGGCGGAGGCAGCGAAATCCTACGTTAGAGCTCAGGGGGCACCAATTGTTGTGAAAGCCGATGGCTTGGCTGCTGGCAAAGGAGTGACAGTGGCGGCAACAGTTGAGCAAGCCAAGGACGCGATTGATGCGATCTTTCAAGGTCAGTTTGGCAGTGCTGGTAAGTTCGCGGTAGTTGAGGAATGTTTGACGGGGCAAGAGGTTTCGGTTCTAGCCTTGGCAGATGGATTGACAATTCGACCCCTGCCACCAGCTCAGGATTATAAGCGAATTGGTGAGGGTGATACAGGAGAAAATACTGGCGGGATGGGAGCTTGTGCGCCTGTACCCTTAAGCCCAGAGTTAATGGCAAGAATTGAGACGGAAGTCTTAAGCAGAGCGATCGCTGCTTTAAGGGCGCGGGGAATCGATTATCGCGGCGTTCTCTACGCCGGATTAATGATCTTACCCAATGGCGATTTCAAAGTCTTAGAGTTTAACTGTCGCTTTGGCGATCCAGAAACTCAGGTGATTCTGCCACTACTAGAAACACCCTTAGAAGAGCTGCTGCTTGCCTGTGCTCAGCAGCGATTGTCAGATCTGCAACCGATTGCCTGGAAGACAGGGGCGGCAGCTTGCATCGTGCTGGCGGCTGGCGGTTATCCGCAAGCCTATCAAAGGGGGCAAGTTATTACTGGGATTGCTGAGGCAGAAGCCTTAGGAGCAGTGGGATTTCACGCTGGTACGCAGCTACAGCAACAACAGTTAGTGACAGACGGCGGTCGGGTTTTGGGTGTCACTGGGCTAGGGGAGACTTTCGAGCAAGCGATCACGCTTGCTTACACAGCCAGCAACTGTATTAGGTTTGAGGGCATGTACTACCGACGGGATATTGGCTACCGCATCAAAGCGATTGGCAATTAGCCAACAGCTAACAGCTCTTTCAAGTCAGTTGTTAGTTTTTAAAAAAGGCTACCACTAACGACTACCAACTTTACTAGAATGCTAGCGCTATTGAAAATTATCCGAGAGACTATTACCAGTTGGTGGTCAGATTTTACCCTCCAGACCAGACTGATGGCTGCTGCGACATTAGTGGTTTCCTTGGCTATGAGTGGTCTGACCTTCTGGGCAGTCAACACCATCCAGCAAGATGCTCGTCTGAATGACACTCGCTTTGGTCGTGACTTAGGACTCCTGCTAGCAGCTAACGTTGCGCCGTTGATTGCTCAAGATCATCTATCTGAGGTTGCTCAGTTTTCCCAGCGCTTCTACAGCAGCACCTCTAGCGTGCGCTATATGCTCTACGCTGATGAAGCTGGAAAAATCTTTTTTGGTCTGCCTTTTTGGGAATCAGAGGTGGAAAATTCCCTCACGATTGAACGTCGGATTCAACTCCCAGATGATTACGCTGCCAATGCGGAATTGCCTATGGTCCGGCAACACATAACACCAGATGGAGAAGTGACCGATGTCTTTGTCCCTTTGACTCATGAAGGAATGTATCTGGGAGTTTTAGCTATTGGCATTAATCCCAACCCGACCGTCGTCACGTCCTCAAATCTGACGCGAGATGTAACCATTGCTGTTTTCATCTCGATTTGGGTCATGGTGATTCTGGGAGCCGTTTTCAACGCCTTAATCATCACTAAGCCGATTAAAGAACTACTGTTAGGCGTCAAAAATATTGCTACTGGGAATTTCAAGCAGCGGATTGATTTGCCATCAGGAGGTGAGCTGGGGGAGTTGATCTCCAGCTTTAATGAAATGGCAGAGCGACTAGAGCGCTACGAAGAGCAGAATATCGAGGAACTCACAGCTCAAAAAGCCAAACTAGAAACCCTAGTTTCGACAATCGCTGATGGAGCAGTACTGCTAGATACTGATATGCAGGTGATTTTGGTCAACCCGACAGCGCGGCGGATATTTGGCTGGGATGGCGGCAATGTCGTGGGAAACAACGTGCTGCATTATCTACCAGCGTCGGTGCAAGTCGAGCTGACGCGCCCTTTGTACCAGATGGCAGCAGGCGAACGCGAAAGCGCTGAGTTCCGTATTACCCTCACTCAGCCTAATAATCGTACAGTCCGCATTCTCCTGACTACTGTCCTCGACCAGTACCGGGAAAGCATCAAAGGTATTGCGATGACTGTACAGGATATTACCCGCGAGGTAGAACTAAACGAGGCAAAAAGCCAGTTCATTAGCAATGTCTCTCATGAATTAAGAACCCCCTTGTTCAATATCAAAACTCACATCGAAACTCTGCATGAGTATGGCGAAGGCTTGAGCGAAGCTGAACGCCGAGAGTTTCTCGAAACAGCTAATCATGAGACAGACAGACTCACCCGCCTCGTGAACGACGTTCTTGATTTGTCACGGCTGGAATCCCATCGTCGTTATGAATTTGGAGGGGTAGATCTGGCTCAGGCAATTGAACAAACGTTGCGAACCTATCAGCTCAACGCCAGAGATAAAGGTATCGAGCTGATTCAAGAAGTTGCCCCCGATTTACCCTTAGTAGTTGGTAATTACGATTTGCTACTGCAAGTATTTACCAATCTAGTTGGTAATGCTCTCAAGTTCACTGAATCAGGTGGACGAGTGGCAATTCGCGCCTACCTGCGTTCAACGTCAAACTATCACCACAATCCCAAGCTAGTTCGCATTGAAGTTTCTGATACTGGAATGGGCATTGCCTCTGAACACCAGGAGAAAATTTTTGGTCGCTTCTTCCGTGTAGAAAACCGCGTGCATACCCTAGAAGGCACAGGCTTGGGGCTATCAATTGTCAGAAATATCATGGACAAGCATCACAGCAGCGTCCATTTAGTCAGTGAAGTTGGTGTTGGTACGACCTTCTGGTTCGATCTTGCAGTATTCGACCGGACAGCAGCAATCGAGGCTGTAGCTCAAGTAGAAATGGTCGATCAATCTATTGGATAAGTGAGGAAGCAAGCGATAATATCAAGCCTACGGAGGGAGGGGAGCAACTTTTTTAGGATGCTCACCAGCATAGTAAACAACCACTTTGCGCGTCTCTTCATCAGGTACACAAAATACCCGTTCTCCGCTTGTCACTTCATATTCCCATGCTCCTTTATAGCGTTTACCTTTCAAGGCAAAAACTCGCCTTGGCTTCCTGACCATAGGTGCGGTACACAAATCCTCATAACAGCGACGAGTATTCTCTGGAGCAATTAACAGCAATTCTTCCCAATCTCGATTGACCCGTCGATTTCTCGCTACCACTAACCATCTGGATGAAGATGCTTGTTCTGGTTGTTCAACTTCGTTCTCCTCATCAGACTCAGTAGATACCAACGGGCATGGTGCCGTCAGTTGTTCTTCTGGTGGCACTACCTTGGGTGAATTTGGCTCTGTCGAGCAAAGCTGCGCCATCTCGGAGCTATTTACTGACGCATTCTAAAGGTGGTTTTGTTAATGGCACTTCATCAGAGTTCGCAGTGAAAGCCTCTGCTAGGTCGAGGCTGTCAATCGCCTTAGCGCTCTCATGCCACTCATGTATCACTGTCTCAAGTGGCTCCCAATTACCCAGGTCCGAGCCAATGCGAAATGCATTGAGGATCTCTACAATCAGCTCATTTAGTTCGTCAGTGTCAAAAGCCTTCAGCCATCCATAGGGATGCTCAGCACTAATGTTCTGCCCAAGACGCAAACGGTAAGCAACGTTTATCACTTCAATGACATCTTTCAATTGAGTAGTTGCCTTGTTCTGAGCTGCCATCTGCTCCCTAGGCAACAATGCAAAGGCGCGATCACCGCGAGTAATAGTCACTGGACCTTCCAAAGCTTGATCTAAAACTTCACCTGGACGCCGATTCAACTCAGTCGCACTGATCAACTTATCACCGTAAAGGATGTTAGATGCGCATAAGACATAGCCACTGCACCTCCTCATAATTTCAAAACTCTAAGTGAACTATTTACGTAATATTATACGTATTTTTCAGATAAAACGGCATAAAGTAGACAATATATTAGGTAAAGTTCATAGGAATAAGCGTCTTTATCATCAATGCAGACTACGAGCTATGAACCTGATTCAGTCAGCTTTCTAGCCTCTCTAGCACCCCATCAGAAAAACTTGTTAAACTGCCAAAAGCAGTGACTGTATGTTAAACAAGTAATGTGTGGTCGTTTTACTCTCACCTTTTCAGCAGAGGAGCTAGCAAAAGCCTTTGGATTGGACGAGGTACCTGCCTCCTTTCCTCCACGCTATAACATTGCTCCTTCTCAACCTATTGCTGCCGTCCTTAAAACCATCGAGCATCCCGTCCGCCATTTGTCTTTACTGCGATGGGGATTAATTCCAAGTTGGTCGAAAGACCCCGCCATAGGGAATCGCCTGATCAATGCCCGTGCAGAGACAGTAGCTGAAAAGCCATCTTTTAGGACCGCCTTCAAGCGGCGAAGATGTCTGATTCCTGCCAGTGGATTCTACGAATGGCAGAAGCAGGAGCGGGGAAAGCAGCCCTTCTACTTCCACCTCAAAAGAAAACAGCCCTTCGCCTTTGCTGGACTGTGGGAGACATGGCAAGATATTCCTACGGGCACAATAATAACAACTGAAGCGAATCAGTTGTCACAGCCGATTCATGACCGGATGCCTGTGATTCTTAAACCACAAGACTATGAAGAGTGGCTAGAGCCCAACAATCAGAACATTGCTGAACTTCAGTCCTTGCTGAAACCTTTCCTTTCTGAAGAAATGGAAATCTACCCTGTTAGCAATCAGGTAAATAATCCAGCGAACGATAGCTCTGAATGTATTGTTGAAGCAGAAGACCGAGGATAAAGAACCGCAGCGCTAAGTTTTCCCTTGCAGATGGAGTAGTTCGCAGGCAGCTTGCACAACAGCTTCTGGCGTCACTAGCCGCAGGCAGTCGTGGTGCCCCTGAGGACAGATGCTCTTATAACAGTATTTGCAAGGGACATCGTGGAACAGGACGCGATGAGCAACACCCCAGGGTGTGTGCTGGGGATTGGTGAGAGCGTACAAATCCACAACTGGCGTGCCCACAGCAGCAGCAATGTGGACGGGACCAGTATTATTGGCAATCAGGATAGGTGCGATCGCAAGTATTGCTACCAGTTCGCTCAAGTTGAGTTTGCCCACGAGTGAGTGTGTGGGAACACCGACTGCTGTCTGAATACTCTCAACCAGTTCCCGTTCTGGCTCAGTTCCAGTAAAAATAACTGGGATGCCCATATCCATAACTAGGCGACGGACAACTGCGGCAAATCCTTCTGGTGGGTAGCGGCGCGATGGAGCGGTAGCACCAGGATGGATAACCACCCAGAGATGTTCGCGCTCCCAGCCCAGTTTTTGGAGAATGTCCTGCACGCGGCAACGAGCAGGCTCTGGCACTTGGAGTGACAAGCCCTCGTTATTAGTCTGGCAGCCCACTGTGGCAACTAAGTCCAGCTGGCGGCGAACCTCGTGGCGGATAAAATTTTCTGGCTCTGGATCTTTCACCCAATGCGTCAGCAGCTGGTAGGGATTTTCGTGACAATGAGCTAGCCGGAGGGGAATATTAGCTAAATAGCACAGAAATGCCGATGGCAGTGGGTTCTGACTGTACACAGTAAAAATCACAGCTGCATCAAACTGCAATTGCCGCAACTGCTCTGCCATTTCGTACTCAGGAGTGCTGTCTATTCGCGGCGCAGTTGCCTTTAACCAGGGAGCGTCATAAACCATAACTTCATCGACTTCTGGTACTAATTTGGCAGTCGCAGCTCCAGCAGCAGATGTGAGCAGCGTGATACGACGGCTGGAATGGGATGCTTTCAAGGCACGAATTGCTGGCGTAGTCATCAGCACATCGCCAATTGTATCGAGTCGGATACATAGGACATTCGTCGCCAAGTTCCAGTCATTTGCAGTCATGCTTTCTCACCAGCGATCCGGGCGATGATGCTAGTGGTAGAACGGTTCTCTACAAACGGCAGAATCTGCACAACACCTCCTAGCCGTTCTACCAGCAACGCCTCAGGCAGCGTCTGTTTGGTATAGTCGCCACCTTTAACATAGACCTCTGGACGAACTAATTGAATGAGTTTGCTAGGGGTATCCTCATCAAAAGCAACCAGGAGATCGACACAGCCGAGGGCAGCAAGCACCTGAATCCGATCTTCTAGGGAATTGATCGGGCGACTTGGCCCTTTGAGGCGACTAACGCTCGCATCCGAATTGACACCAATAACAAGAATATCCCCTAAAGCTTTGGCACGCTGGAGGTAAGAAACATGTCCAGTGTGGAGGATGTCAAAGCAGCCGTTCGTAAACACAATCCGGTATCCACAGTCCCGGTAAGCTGCCACACGGGTAACGAGTGAACTGGAGTCAAATACACACTTTTCTACAGGTGGGGAGAATAAGGACTTCCGCAGCTCCTTAGTCGAGCAGCCAGTCGTACCAGCTTTTTCTACCACGATCGCGGCAGAAGAGGCAGCAAAGTCTGCGGCAGTTGGAGTTGTTGCCCCAGCGGCAAGGGCAAGAGTTAGAGCGCTGGTAAATGTGTCACCTGCACCAGTCACGTGATAGCTAAGAGTTTTGCGTGCGTAGGTGCGATAAGGGACGCGATCGCGCTCAAAGATCAGCGCCCCTTCAACATCAAGAGTGACGGCAGCAATTCGCGCTCTGGTGAGGTCGAGGAGTTGTTCTTGGTGAGCGACGATTTGGTCAACACGCTCTGTAGGACTGGCAATCGGAATATTCAATAATTTGACAGCTTGTTCATAGTTAGGTTTAACTGCTGTCACACCGACATCACGATATGCTGTGAGGTTTTTGGAGTCAACCACTAGAATCCGGGGCTGACTTTGCTGGAGTTTGGCAAGGGCTTGAATCACCTGTGTCGTCATCACCCCATACCCATAATCGGACACGATTACAGCATTGCACTCTAGAAAACTGCGATCGAGTTCATCAATTAACGTCCGTTCTATCTCTGGCTCAACAAGCGTAGTACTACCTTGGTCGAACCGTACCAGCATCTGAGACGCGGCTATGATTCGTTGCTTAGTTAGCGTCCGCCTGCTTGGATGAGTCAGGATATGCTGGTGGGAGATACCTTGCGCTTGAAGCACTTGCCGGAGTATGGCACCCTCCCAGTCATCGCCGATTGCTGACAGGAACGTCACCTTTGCTCCAAGACTGTGGAGGTTAACAGCTGTATTTGCTGCACCGCCAGCCGTATGCCTCTGATCGGTGACAGTGACAACTGGTACTGGAGCCTCTGGGCAGAGGCGATCGCTAAACCCTGTCAAATAGCAATCGAGCATTGCCTCACCAAGGACGACAACCTTAAGACCAGCGATCGCATCTAGTAACTGCACTATGTCAGTTTTCACCAGCGTCCTCCAATGTAATCACTAGCGCTGCCTCAGTTAGATCATTCACTATGTGATGTGGTGATCGCTGCTGGGACATCTGCCACTCTGTCTCATTGCCGTTGTCAATAAGTACCGTCTTGCACCCTGCACGACGACCAGCCTCCACA
>JAFAVL010000095.1 GCA_019242465.1 Chroococcidiopsidaceae cyanobacterium CP_BM_RX_35
TCTGCAACCGGATTGTCTTTTGTGCTGGGGAATTAGTTGTCTGGCTCAACAACAGCAGTCCTTATTTGTTAAATCTGATGTTCAATTGGTGACGAATACTCCTACAATACCTCAATGCCCAGCCCTACTTCTATTAATGCCCTACCCCCTATCTGCCACTAAACTCCAGGCTTACCAGCGCTGTCCCCAAAGCTACTACTGGAGGTATGAGCTAAAGATCAAAGACACAGCAGTCTTTGCCAAAGCAGCATTAGGAACGGCTTTACACGAGGCATTAGCGCAGATTTATGGAGACTGGCACTACATGGAAGCACTACCCCCGTTGAGCTGGATACATGGTTGCTGGGAGCAGCACTCAGAACACCTGAAGCCCAGTCAAGTTGATGAAGGCATAGATATTTTGACAACCTACTACAGCAAGTTCATTGAGCCTCTGCCTGCGTTGCGGCGACCGCTAGCAGTGGAGGGCAAACTTCAGGGAACATTGCGGGTAGCGAATCTGGAATTCACAATCCACGGTCGGTACGACCGCCTGGACTATCTAGAAGATGGGCTAGAGCTGATTGACTACAAATCCAACCGCGACGGTAGGCTACCAGATCCGATAGTCACTCACCTACAGATTGGACTGTATTATCTAGCATTAGAGCAAACGTATCAGCAATGCTTGCAACGCTTAAGTCTGATCTACCTTCGTACTGGCGAACGGATGAGCTACGAAGCCAATGCCGAATACAAGCAACGGGCAAAGGCGATGATTGGGCAATTGGCGCTACACCTACGGACAGACAGAGAGTGGACGCCAACACCAGGGGAGCATTGCAAACAGTGCAATTATGCTAAGTACTGTTCTGCTGTTCAGGCATACCCTGAGCCATTGCCAGAGGTAGGCAAGCAGCAGAGGCATATGCAACTGGTTCTGAGTCTTTAGCAAGGCTAATTCTGAAGACTAGGTGATAGGACTCGCAGAACTTGTACCTAATGGTTGTAGCAACTGCTACCTCGTACTGCCAAAGGTAGACTTTCTACTATTGTGATCTTCAACTAAAGGTGGCTGTATCTTTTCCACAAGAAGTTGAAGATGAAACAAGAGTTTTAGAAATATAACTCCTCACACCACACCGAACTAGACCCAGGTCGAGCCGAAGTAGCTTCACCTGGGTTTTCTATTGCAAATTCGGCTCAGCTTACTGCTCTTGGTCTTCCAGCCAATCCATCAAGTCCTGTATTGAGGAGAAATCTAGCAAGGCTTCCCCCAACTCTTCCAGTTGCTCTACTCTAAGTTGCTGGATCTGCGATAGCGAAGCGCTGCCCCAAGGGGGATCGCACCTCTGGAGTCAGTTGACCTAGCTGACGACGTGCTAAGAGACGCAGGACTAGGGTTGCCTCTCGCTGGAGCCCCTCTTGAAGACCCTCTTGACGACCTTGTTGAAGAATTTCCTGATAAATCACTGACTCTCTTATTAGCTCCTCCCTCAAAAACTGTCGAATTAATTCCTTGTCAAACTTTAGCCCCGCTAACACCCCAATACTTTTCGGGTTTTGGGAAAAAGGGTAAGGGGGATGCGTAAGAGGAAAACTCCCAAACTCAGTCCCCTTTAACCTTTACCCACAGCCCTGTTGAAAGTTTAAATTGCTATCCCTCGAAGTATTGCCAATAGTCCTAACAGACTCACTCCTAAAAGGATGGTCAGCACATGGAGCTGAGACTGACCAGAACTGCTGTACTTCAAGCTCTCCCCACTAAAAATCGTTGCCAGTCCCACCCAGTTGACCAACTGCTCAACAACATAGCGGTCAACCCAGGCACTGCATCGAGACATTAGAGCCACAGCACCAACTATCGTTACCCGGTAAAGCTGAGCGACGTAAAAGTCATAGCTCAGCAAATCCTGGATAAACCGCGAAGGTAGCCTAATCGGTCTAGACCAAGCTCTCTGAAGATGAATAGTGCAACCGATAATAAAACCCGTGGCGCTCGATGCCACCAATAGGACAACTGCCAATAGATTAACGGTTCCTCTGTTGAGTATGAGTTGCCACTGCTGCATCAGCAATGGTAACAAAAGAGTCGTTATGGTTAGAGATACCATGGGGAAAGCCATCTGCCATCCCACTTCGGGTGTTCTGCGAGTTTTGGGCTGCGGTGTACCCCAAAACGCTAAGCGGAACACGCGGGTGAGATTCAAAGTTGTTAAACCATTAACCACTAGCAAGACTCCGACCAGCCAGGGGGGTGCAGTTAAAAAGTCTTCGACCCATTGCAGCTTGGCCCAAAAACTTCCCAGGGGGAGCAATGTCACCATGCCAGCAGCACCGACTATGTAAGCAGTTGTCGTGGCTGGCATCCGTGACCATAGTCCACCCATTTCTGTTAAGTCTTGGGTATTAGTCGTCGCAATCACCGAGCCAGCACTCATAAATAACAGTGCCTTGGCAAGCGCGTGGGTAAACAACAGTACCAAGGCCACACCACCTTGCTGTAATCCCACAGCAATAAATACTAACCCCATGTAGGCACTGGTAGAATGTGCCAAGGCTCGCTTAATGTCAATCTGCGCGATTGATGTCAGAGATGCCCCCAACGCTGTGACTGTGCCTAACACCACCAAAGTATTTAACGCAACTGGTGACAACGAGAAGATTGGCTGTAACTTAAATAGCACAAAAGCACCACCCGCGACCACCATTGAGTTCCGCATCACCGAGGCCGGGTTCGGTCCTTCCATTGCCTGATCTAGCCACAAATGCCAAGGAAATTGCGCGCATTTACCTGCAGGTCCAGCAATTAATGCCAAACCGAGTAAAGTTGCTGTCACAGGCGGCAAGTTGGCTGTCTGTGCCCACTGATTTAAGTCAGAAAAGTTCAAACTCCCCGCCATACTTGCAAGTGCTACCACTCCCATTAGTAGCAGCAAGTCGCCCACTCTTTTCGTTAAAAATGCACTGCGAGCGGCTGTAACGACCAAAGGCTGGGCATACCAAAACCCCACTAATAAATAAGTTGAAAGGGTGAGCATTTCCAATAGAGCATAGCTGAGAAACAATGAGTCACTGATAGCTAAACCAGAGAGCGCCGCTTCAAAAAATCCCATCAGAGCAAAGAAACGAGCTAAAGCCCAGTCCTTCTCCATATATCCCAAAGCATAAATTTGGGCCATGAGGCTCACCCCAGAGATCAGAACTGCTCCCCCTACACTTACCTGTGAAACATCCAAGGCAAAAGATAGATCCATTTCCGCCGCCTTGAACCAAGTCACTAGAAAACTCTGCGGTTCCTGATTCCAGATGTCTCTCCAGACAATGACGCTGTGGACAAAAGCCAAAATTGTCATCAATAAGTTAAAGTATGCCGCTGGTCTAGGACCTGTACGTCGAATGATTCCCGTTGCCCAAGGCAGAGCCACAATTGCGCCAACTAGACCGTAGCAAGGTACCCACCAACTGTTAAGGAATAGAAATAGATTCATTTTGAGGTGTTCGCAACTAATCTAAGAGATCTTTTACCAATACTCTGTAGAGGGTAGATGTAGTCAGTGAGACAGGGCTAGGCACAACTGGCTCCTTCATGGGAAGTTCTTCGAGAAAGATGTTTCCTTACACCAAAAAATCTCCTGGAGATTTTGCAGGAGAACGGTAAGGCTTAGGAAAGCAGGTGCTAGCGGAAGTTTTAGGGTTTTAGGAGTTATCTATATGGGATCAAATCATAGAAGGACTCTTTGCCTAAATGCCGAGCGTATTTCTTCACCAGGGCTTTCAGCTCAGTCGAACCGTCCAAAAATATCCAATCGTCCACTGAACCTCGAAAACACCAGCGTTCCACTCGAAATTCTCTGGTCTGCTCATCATCTAGCACAAACTGCATCATGGGAGAGTAGGTGAGAGACTGGGCAAAGAATCCTCTAAGATTAGCTGCATCCTGGCCCACACCCAATGAGCCAAATTCCATTAAGGGCACGGTTCAATTAACATAGTGTTACGCAGTAACGAGCGCAAAATTTCTGATCTCTGAGTGATACTGGAGAAGAGAGAATGGCAAAGACAGTGGCAGAGCGGCAACGCAAATACCGTGCACGTCGCCAGCAGGATGGAGATGACAG
>JAFAVL010000227.1 GCA_019242465.1 Chroococcidiopsidaceae cyanobacterium CP_BM_RX_35
CGTTAGCGCCAAGTAGACCATAGATTTCGCCGTAATGAACTTTTAAATTGACATCTTTCACTGCTTGAAAGCTGCCAAAAACTTTCCAGAGATTTTGTGTATAGATAGCGACTTCAGAGTCAAAATGCTCCGCATGGATGTCGGGAAGCTCAACACCCCGTTCTTGGTCAGGAGCTTGATATACACGTGGAAACGGAATGACTGCGGGTTCAGAGCCGAGCTTTCTGAGGTGAGTCACGAAGACATTTTCGAGAGTCGGCTGTGCAATATGAATTGTGTCAAGTTGTAGATGAGAGCGCGACAGCAGCTTGCGAATCTGAGTTTCGCCAAGGCTGGCGTCTTTGACCAGCACGTCAAGTCGGTCTCCAAAAGTGTGGACATCAACTATAGCTTGTGAGGGTTCGGAAGCGCTAGCTGCTTTAAGTAGAATGCGCTCAGCCGTTGCTAGTTTGCTAGTGCGTACCTCGAAACGCTGCCAGCCAAGACCTGTCTGTAAACTGGTTGGCGTGCCAATTTGCTGAATTTGTCCTGCATGCATTAGTGCTACCTGATGGCAGCGCTCTGCTTCATCCAGGTAGGGAGTCGCCACCACAACCGTCATCCCTCTTGCTGCTAAGGTCGCAAGCACATCCCAAAACTCCCGGCGTGACACTGGATCTACCCCAGTGGTTGGCTCATCAAGTAGCAGGATTTGGGGTTGGGAGATCAGAGCACAGCATAGAGCCAATTTCTGCTTCATGCCACCAGAGAGTTGCCCAGCCAAACGGTTGCCAAACTGCTCCAGGTTCATCAACTGCAAGTATTTGGCACGACGCTGTAGGAACAGATGATGGGGGACCTCACGTAAACCCGCACTGTAGCGCAGATTTTCATCAATGCTGAGATCGAGGTAGAGCGAGAACCGCTGGGTGAGATAGCCCATGCTCAGTCGAGCATTACGAGGCAATTGATCTAGAACCTGTACAGAGCCTGCTGTGGCTTCCATGACCCCAGCTAAAACCTGAAAGGTAGTTGTTTTCCCGGCCCCGTCTGGTCCAATTAGCCCGAAAATCTCACCTTTATTGACTGTGAAATCAATTCCATCCAAGGCAACAGATTTGCCGTAATGCTTAATTAACCCTTGAACTTGGATGACAACTTCAGAGCCATGGGACGGTAGGGGGGTAGGAAGATGGGGTGAGAAGAATGTAGCTTCTTGACTTTCTCCCCTCCTCTTCTGGCTACGTGTCACTAGCTTCCCTCCGACTGTGTAAATATCTTTGCATCTGCTGGCATTCCAGGCTTAGCAAAGCCCGCAGGGTTATCGATGCTAATCTTGATGCCGAAGACTTGCTTAACGCGCTGGTCGTGGAAGTAGATATTTTCTGGGGTAAAGGAAGCTTCGACATCAATCGCGCTGACTCGTGCCGCAAAAGCTCGGTCTGGAGCCGAATCCAGAAATACATTAGCCCGTTGACCTACTCGAACTCGACCAATATCCCCTTCAGGTACATAAGCCCGTAAATAGGCTGTATTGGGGTTAATGACTGTTAGCAAGGTCTTGCCACTCGTCACTACAGCACCTGGTTCTACACTCCGAGCGGTTACTACCCCTTCGATGGGGCTAACCACATTCAAGTAAGCGATTTGGGCGGCAATTTGCTCTCGAGCGGCAACTGCGTTAGCAACCTCAGCCTCTGCACCTTTCTCTTGCGCCTGCGATTGAGCTAGTTGTTTGTATAAGGTATCGATTTTTGCCTTTTCAATATTTGGGTTGAGCCCTGTACTGCGCGCCTGTACCAATGCACCAAAGGATGCGCTGACCTGCTTACGAGCTGCGTCTACAGCTGCTTTGCGGGCACTAAGGGTAGCTACATCGTCTTCAAAAGTAGCTTGATATTGGTCAGCCTGTGATTGGGATTCTGCTCCTTGCCTAGCTAATGTCGCATAGCGATCGCGGTTAATCCGAGCCAAGTTCAAATCGGCTTCCGCCTGCTTGACTTGGGCTTCAGCCTGGGCTAGCTGTGCTTGGTTCTGTGCAATGTTGCCTTCTGCTTGAAAAATCCGCCCCTTTGCATCCCCTTTGGACTGCTCCAGATTGAGCTGCTCTTGGGCAATTTGGCTTTGAATAACGTTAGTCCCAATTCTGTACTGGTTTTCCTGTTGCCGGGCAGAGGCTATTTGCGCTGTTGCCCCCCTAAGTTGGGCTTGCACATCTTCATCACTGAGCCGGACTATCACTTGACCCTTGCGAACTTGATCGCCTTCTCGCACTGCCACGTAATCCACCCGTCCGGCTGTTTTCGCACCGATATTAGTCTCATAGCCCTCAATCCTGCCACTTGCCCGTAGTTGTCCTGTCACTGCCCGCTCTCCCAAGTGGAATGGCAGAAACGAGAACGATTTGGGGTCGTGGATGTACCAGATTGACACTGCCCCAAAACCCAAAGGGATGAGAAACCAAGGCTTAAATCTTCGTTTAGGCTTGGGTTGTTCAGGAATTCGAGGTCTTTCCTGGGTCGGCGAGCCTATCTTGGTCATAGAGTGATGCCCTACAAGTGACCTATGCAGTATGTAAAATCTAACCTTGACTAAACTAGACCGTCCAGTTTGATAAGAGAAGGAATATTTACAAAAATTAACACAAACTCAATACCATTTCCCCTGAACAAGCTCAACAAGAGGCAGGAGGGCAGTTCGAGTTAGGGTGCAGGCCACATCCCTCTGCCTGTTCATCTCAATAATGACATCGATTGGAGCTAGACTAGACTGTGCAGTATTGCACGAGCAACATGTCAGTTTATTCTGCCCGAGAACATTTTTCTGAAGACAGGAAAATAGCTGGTGGTTCGCCGCCAAGCGGCAAATCAGAAAGCGCCAAAGCGGCTGCTTTACTCAAGCGCGAGCAAATCCTGCAAAGAGCTACGCGCGTTTTTCTCCAACATGGCTATGCTGGCACGAGTATGGACAGGGTGGCAGCAGAGGCAGGCGTCTCCAAACAGACAATTTACAGTCACTTTCAGGATAAAAAGGGGCTTTTCACTGCCCTGCTTGAGCGGGTAACACTCCGCCAGCTCCGAGAGGAGTTTGGTTCAGAGCCGTTTCAGGGCGAACCGGATATCCTGCTGCGCCGGATAGCGCATGGATACCTAAAAAAAATGGACGATCAGGAGTTCATCGACTTACTAAGATTGGTTGTAGCTGAATCAGCGCGTTTTCCAGAACTTGCACAACTTTATACACGCACTGTGATTCAACCAATTTGCCAGGGTCTCATTTCTTATTTCAAGTCTCATCCTAAATTCAACACCTCAGATGCAGAGGCTATCGCCCAGATTTTTTATGGTTCTCTGTCTGCATTCATACTGTCTCAGAAACTGTTGTATTTCGACTCCATTATGCCAATGGATAAAGAACGCTTAGTCAATAGCTTGCTTCAGCTCTGTTATCAAGATTATTAAGAGGTGTAGGGAGCAATGCGCTCGCCATGACTTCAACCCGCTCGTCTCACAGCGGGTTGTTAATTAAAATATATTTAACTGCACAAAAACAGTTGTTCACAGTGTTTTTACTTACAAAATCTATAACGTTTTAATCATGTCTTCCCCACTAGTTTTGTAAGGAAAGGGCTTGATAGAGAGATGTTGTATAGCAGTTTTATTTGACTTGTGAACAGTATTTTTGTTAACGAACCGCTTAAGATAAGGGAGGAAAGCCTCGAACTCCTGCACGGATTGCATCAGGCTATAAGCGTAAAGCGGGACATAATTGGAACGAAACTTTATTCTTTTAAAGTTATTGAGACCTTGACCAGGTATTAGCAAAATCACTCTAAATCTGAAATGATTACAGAGTATGCTATTTCACCTTTTACTATCGAAGATCTACATAAAATAGACAAAAATTATACAGTATTATTGGCTTATATACACTCAATCAAACTGCTTTTGATGTACCGTGAGTTCAGATTCATCATTAAGCTGCAGTTTTATCAAAAGCCAAGCTTTTTATCAGCTCAGCGTCTTTTTATTAGCTCAGCATTAATAGTTAACTTTCATCCCTAAATAGCTAAGGAGAGGAGTAAAATGACTAGCTTTGCAATTCAGCAGATCAGCAACGATGTTCCTGTAGATAACGGGAATCTTTTTTTAAACCGCTTTGGCAATGCAGCCATCAACGATACAGGAACGATCACCTACGAGGGTTTCCAGGGCTTTTGTAATGCCACTGGTAGTGGCAGTGGTGCCAACTGCCTACAGACGGGGACGAATACTCCCCCCAGTGCCATCTTTACAAGTAACTCATATGGTTCACCCACACCTAACGTTGTCGTTGATAAAAGTATCAATGACAGCTTCAACAACAACTTTCAAGGCTATGACAGTGGGGTTTTCTTTAGCGCCTCTACCAACGATGCCGGAACAACGGTGTTGTCGTCATCCGGCTATAATTTGTCACAACTCCAGGCAGGAGGGCCAAGTGCGGTATTGACCCGTACTGACAATGGACCTGTTAACACAGTCGCCAATACCAGTACTCCCTTTGGCATTACTTTGCTTAATCCTACTCTGGCTCCGCCTGCTCTCTACGCTACTAGTAATCTCGCGGCGGCTGGTGACTTTACAAACGTAGCTTCCATCAACAATGCAGGAACAGTGGCATATTTTACTGGTTCCAACGGGACAGTTAGTTTCGACACCAAGAATAGTAATGGGCAAGTTTCCACCATTGCCAACACAGGTAACAGCAGTAACTTTAAGGATTTCTATACTGGTGGTGTGACAGTGGCAAGAGGTCAGGGACCTTTTGCCGCTTATACTATACCTTCTATCAACGACAAGGGAGATACAGCCTT
Source organism: Chroococcidiopsidaceae cyanobacterium CP_BM_RX_35 (assembly GCA_019242465.1). The sequence continues at coordinate 4,835 of JAFAVL010000227.1, forward strand.
CAACGCTGACTTGAAGTCGGGAGGTAGGGGTTTATTTAAGGTAAGCAATGGACAACTGACAACCATTGCCGATACAACTAGCGGTAAGTTCACTAAATTTAGCGTAGCCTCCCTCAACGCAAGTGGAGACGCCGCTTTCGATGGTGGTTTGGCTGACGGTGGCAGTGCCGTATACATCGATAAAGGTGGACAACTCACAACCATTGTCAACACTAGTGGCGGTTACTTTCAAGACTTAACTCAGTCTGACGTTGCCATTAACCAGCAAGATAATGTAGCCTTTTTAGCTAACTTGAATGATGGAGGTCGTGCTATCTTCACCGGGTCAAGCTCCGGGTTGAACAAAGTGATCTCTGTCGGCGATAAGATCGGAGACTACACGGTGGCCGATCTGTTTATTTCGCGCGGTGGGCTGAACAATCAAGGTCAGGTTGCTTTTGACGCATCGCTTGTAGATGGTAATGGTAACGTTACCCAGCAAGTCTTCGTTGCCGATCCACAAGGTGTGGCTGTTCCCGAACCTAATAGCAGTTTTGCCTTGTTGGGTGTAGCTGTCCTGGGTGTAGCTAGGCAGAGCTGGCAGCGACGAACCAAGTCTACCAAGCGTGTTCAGCTTTAATAGGGGGTAAGGTTAAGGGAAAATTTAAAGGGGCAAGAGCAAAAGGGAGTTTTATCCTCCCTTACCCTTTGCCCCTTTCTCTTGCCCCCTTATCCCTAAAGGGGAAGAGCGGGTTCACCCAAAACCTGCAAGGTATTGAATACTATAATACTCACCATTGAGATTGAGACAAAAGTTTACCTGCTCTTGCCATGTCTTCCGGTCTATACTCTAAAAACAGAATATTTATCTTATAAAGTTCTTCAGTTTTTAATTTTAATAACTTACCTAGTAACGAAGTCAGATTACGAGCCACAACTTCTTTTTTTTCTATGGTTAAATCTCTTTCAACAATTTCTAAGTAATACCATGGGTTTTGAGTATCTATTATTAGTTTGCTACCAACAGCAAAATCCTCTAATTCATAAGGAATAAATTGAATAAAAGTCCAGTTACAATATTCTACTTGCAGGTTGAGAGAGCAGACAATTTCTTCCGTTAACTCTTTCGCTAAAATTCTCTTTTCTTGTACAGAAAGCTCAGGGGAATAGAATCGCAGTCCAGGCATAAATAAACCTAATTTCTACTGATTACTTCTGACGAGAGGCAAGGAGACAGAGGGGCTCTCTTGCAGGGGTATTCTTTCCCCCCTGCACCCTGCTAGGAACTTCTTCTTACTTGACTTGCGGCGACGCCAGTAATAGCTGTAGAAAAATCAGGTGAGGTACTGACACCACTAATGCGCGTGTAATTGTAACTTGAGTAAACCATATTATTGCTCTTTTTCAAATCACTATCATCGGGACCATATGAAGCTGAGTCATCTATAGACCAAATTCCAGTGAAATGACCATTGTTTTAAGCCAGAACGAGATTGGCGTCGGCAAACTTTCCAAAAGATTGAAGTCAGCCGCAACAGTAGAAGCAGCTCATAAAGGAGTTAAAATAGCTACTTCAGCAGCAACAACTGCTAGTTTTTAACAAAGCTTTGTTTCATTTTTATATAGCTAATACTTAAGCAAATACAACTATTCTGCTAATATCATTAAGCAGGGGTTTTGTGTAGCAATTTAGAGTTTAACAATAGATCGTTAACACTACCCCTGTCCTTTTGTATTCCACTGGGCGCTGGCAGTCCTATTGACCAACCTTGTAGTCACCAATAATTGTCCACTCGTTTGAGTCGGGAGGCGTTGCACTATACATTTTCACTCCTTTGTAAGTTCCAAGCTCAACGTAATCCTTTGAGTAGAAAAGGTTTCCGTATTTGGAATCAGATGGAACAAAATGACTTGTTAATGATTTTCTAGAAAGACTAGGGTCTACTATTGGGAAAGCACCATGCACTATTCTCGATTTCCAAAATATAGCATCTCCTTTATTTAAAGGGGGAGCATGAACTTTATCTTTATTTGCATCGAAATATTCTTTCATTTTTCCTAGCCACAGCGGATGAGGCAAATCGTGAATAGCTGCATCTACAGAATTGGGTACTAAATAAAATCTGCCTGCTTTTTCATCAATGTCTTCAAGCGCAATCCAAACGGCAACTGAACCACCACCAGGTATTGTATCTAAATAGTACGAATCATGATGCGGAATCGTTTCTCTATTCAAATCAAATAGCAGGCTTTGCATCCAGTTGAAAGCATCGTTGTTTGTTATTTGCTTCAAAACATTTTGAATGTCATCGCTACAAATTATTTCTTTAACAGCAGAACTAAATTCGGGAAACTTTTTATAGTTATGGACATCTAGAAAATCTTGTTTCACGTAGCCAAATTCATTCAGTTCATTTGGCTCAAATTTATTTGTCATCTGCCGTAAAAAAGAATCTTTTGATGGAACTATTTGTTCTTTATACAGATCAACTAATTTGTCTATTAAATCTGTAGAGACTAAATCTTTACAAACAATATAACCTACTATTTCAAACGAGTCTCGATTGCTTACTGTGTTATCTTTTTCAGGGACTAAAGAGGTATTGAGAGTATCCATTTTTGTAATTTCCTTTCCCATGACTAAGAACCTGTTTGAGAAGTCTAAACAGCATCAAGCAACTTGCACTTTTCGAGTCAACCTCCTCAACATCAAACGAGTCATGGCTACGTAAATCATCGTCTCGCTAGTCGTCGGTAGGAACTCATAATCCTTGCTCAAACGTCGAT
>JAFAVL010000351.1 GCA_019242465.1 Chroococcidiopsidaceae cyanobacterium CP_BM_RX_35
CACTGTTAATAGTTAGCTGTTAGGTTGATTTTTGTTGCATGCACGAGTATTCTCTGTCTGCCCTCTCTCCCCAAAATTGGCCCTTTAGCTTGGAATGGCTCCCCCAACCTGCCTACTTGGTAGGTGGTGCCGTGCGGGATGCCTTGCTGGGACGGCACTCCAGGTACCTAGATCTAGATTTTGTCTTACCTACTGACGCGGTGAAGATAGCGCGACAAATAGCCAGTCGTTATCAGGCAGGTTTTGTCTTGCTCGATGCTGAGCGACAAATTGCCAGAGTGGTATTTGAACAAGCAACCGTTGACTTTGCTCAGCAAGAGGGAGCGACTTTAAAAACTGATCTGCAACGGCGGGACTTTACGGTGAATGCGATCGCCTACAATCCCCATACTGGTGAATTGCTCGACCCCCTGCAAGGCTGTGCCGATTTGCAACAAGGTATGCTTTGCATGATCTCACCCGCAAATCTACAAGACGATCCCCTACGGCTGTTACGTGCTTACCGACAAGCGGCCCAACTAAATTTTACCATTGATCCAGATACCCAAGCAGTCATTCGGCGGTTAGCACCGCAACTGGTGCGGGTTGCTGCAGAGCGAGTACAGTTGGAATTGGGCTATCTCCTTAATAGTTCTCAGGGCTCCCTCTGGCTCACAACGGCTTGGGAGGATGGGTTAATTGGGGTTTGGTTTCCTAACGCGACGCGAGCTAGCTGCGCTCAACTTGTAAAGGTTGACTCAGCAGTAGCGGTACTGGCAGAAAATTGGCCGCAGTTGGGGAGCGAACTTGCCCAGTCGCTGCGTGATCGCATCAAAACTTCATTGTCAGCTATTGCTAAACTCGCTTGCCTAGTGACCCCTAATTCAAAGCTCGCTGAGGTGGAGTTACAGCATCTGAAATACAGCCGAACCGAGATTCGTGCTGTTACCACTACACTCAAATCATTAACGCACTTGCAATCAAGTCATATGGTAGACCAGATGTCTCTGCAACAGCAGTATTTTCTCTTTCAGGAAGCTGGGGTAGTTTTTCCAGCCATAGCAGTGTTGGCAGTAGCAACCGGGACAACAATGCAGGTGATCGCACCTCTTATCAACCGCTACCTAACGCCTAACGATCCAATTGCCCATCCTACCCCACTTCTGACTGGCACGGAATTGATGCAAGCCTTGCATTTACAGCCTGGTCCACAAATTGGTCAACTGCTGACAGAGATTGTGCTGGCACAAGTTGGAGGCAATATTTCTACACCAGATGAAGCCTTACAATTGGCGTCTCAGCTAGTTGACCAGAAGAGGTAGGGGAGAGAAGAGGCAGGGGGCAGGGGAGCTGTTCTTGCAGGGGGGAAGAATTAGACCTCTCTCCCTACTCTCCTACTCGAACTGCTAAAAACTGCCTCTTTTGAAATGTCTGCGTAATTTGCTCATTACATTTGTTCCAGCTCCTTACCTTACAGTTGCATAATCAAAACCTCGTCTTCATCTAGGGGTTGGAGTGTTTTACTTTGTCAAGGCTACATTAAGTTAACAATACCTATCTAGCCACTGCTCAAATAGTTGATTCAGGATATCTTGGTATTTTTCAAAATTTATCTCAGCTGAAACAAACTCTTCAACTATTAATATATGGCTGCCTTTTTCTGTTGTAATCGGACCAGTCAACTCCCCCACTTTGGCACTAAATACAGCATCGGCTATATTTGGATTTAAGTTCCAACGATAAAGCTTGCCTTTATAACTACAGTGATGTCAGCGTCTTTTGTCAATGTCATAAAGGTGAGCAGCTTGGAAAAAATTGATCTCGTTTTCTTCAATTTGATAGAATAGTTCTTGAGCAAGTTTTTGATAAGGTACAAGAATCTGATAAAGTAAAGCCTGCTCAAAACCAAGTTTATTATGAGCAAAAAAACTTCTTATCTCTCTATCGAATAAAGACCTAGCTAACTTTTGAGCTAGTAGGCGATCGCGAATTCCTGCTTCCCAAGCTTCAATAGTCATCATTTGCTCTGATACCCAGGTTGGTATGTCTACAGGCTGTTTGGGATTCTTACAATTTTAACTTTCTAGGCAAGGTCTTTCCCCTCATCGCCTCCATCGGCAAAGAGCTTCACTCCTTGGCAACAATTTCAACAGAGTCATATTTTATACTTTTCAGGCATCCTCCCAAGGCTCAACCAAGCTCTATGTAATTATTTATACTCTCGATTTCTTAGCTGCACACAGTCCAATCCCAATCAGAATCGGTGCAGCAATACTGCTAGGCTCAGGCACAGCAGCAGTTTGAACACTAAGCCTGTTGATCCCAATGGCGCGATTGGTTACCGAGGTGTTGAATTCAAGCCGCGAAATGTTTGCCGTATCGCTAAGAACCCCGAGAAACAGCGCAGAATTATCCAAAGCTAGGGAGGAAGTACCAGGTGCAGAGAAGGTACCCAGCAGATTGTTGTTATTATCGAACGCAGAGATCGAAGCGATGAAGTTTAAGGTATCATCTACAGCAATTTGGGTCCCTGCACCTCTAACAGGAGTCTCGAAGCTGAGCGTCAGTGGTCCTGGATTCCCAGGAGCAGGAAACTGATGGGCAAGCAGCCCGGTGAAAAGGACAAAATCACCAGCAGCAAAATTCGTTGGAATGCTGTTGGCAGTTGTTTGGAACAGGAGTGGTGGGGTAATGGCGGGATTGCTTGTTGGCGGAACATTGACGTTTACTCGCAGCCCCCCAGATGAGGTGGCTGTGAATGAAAATGGCAGAACTTTGAACGGTTGTGGCGGAACAA
>JAFAVL010000364.1 GCA_019242465.1 Chroococcidiopsidaceae cyanobacterium CP_BM_RX_35
GACAAACTGCAACTGCCAACAGGTGCCAGTTTCGCAACCGTTTCCACCTTCGCCGCCGACTTAGGCAATACCGCAATTTTCCCAACCTTGTGTACGGGGAGCTGTCTGCATATTGTATCGCAAGAGCGGGTAACTAACTCCAAAGCCTTAGCAGAGTATTTTCAGTACCATTCTATCGACTGTCTCAAAATTGTTCCCACCCACCTTGCTTCTCTCTTGGCATCCTTTCCGTCTGACTCTATCCTGCCATGCCAATGTCTAGTCCTAGGTGGTGAAGCGGCAAACTGGGATTTAATTGAAAAAATCCGGCAACACGCCCCAGACTGTCGGATTCTCAATCATTATGGACCGACAGAAACTACTGTTGGCGTACTTACCCATCCCATCGAGAACAAGCAAGCCAGTTATAACTCTAAAACTGTTCCTATCGGTCGTCCCATCGCCAATACGCAAGTTTATATTCTCGACCACCATCAGCAGCCAGTTCCCATCGGCGTACCGGGCGAACTACATATTGGTGGTGCTTCCTTAGCGCGAGGCTACCTTAATCGCCCGGACTTGACAACTGAAAAATTCATTAACCCATTTAGTGGTCAAATCAACGCCCGCCTCTACAAAACCGGTGACTTAGTCCGCTACCTAAGTGATGGTAACATCGAGTTCCTCAGTCGGCTGGATCGTCAGGTGAAGATTCGCGGCTTCCGTATCGAACTGAGCGAGGTTGAGACGGCTATAGCTCAGCACCCAGCAGTGCGAGAAACTGTAATCGTGGCGCGAGAAGATATTCCAGGTCGCAAATATCTAGCAGCGTACATTGTTTCTAACCACTCAGAAGCTCTCACCAGCAGTACTTTACGCGATTTTCTCAAGAAGAAACTGCCCAGTTATATGGTGCCTGGAGCATTCGTAATGTTGAATGCCCTGCCAATAACACCTAACGGTAAGGTGGATCATCAGGCCCTACCAACACCTGATACAGCAAGTCAAGAACTAGAAACAACCCTTGTAACAGCCCGGACTTGGCAAGAAGAACTACTAGCTCGAATTTGGCGTGAGGTTTTGCACCTCCAACAGGTAAGCATCCACGACAACTTCTTTGAACTAGGAGGGGATTCCATTCTCAGCATTCTAATTATTACTAAAGCCAAGCAAGCAGGGCTACAACTTACTCCTAAGCAAATATTTCAGCATCAGACAATTGCTGAATTAGCAGCCGTAGGAAGTACGACTGAGACTAGACAAGCAGAACAAGGTCCAGTAACTGGGTCATTACCACTCACCCCTATCCAGCACTGGTTCTTTGCCAAAAATCTACCAGAAGCCCACTACTATAACCAAGCCTTTCTGCTGGAGGTACCATCAACTTTCGATTCGACCTTGTTACAACAAGCGCTGCAACAATTATTAATACATCACGATGCCCTGCGCTTGCGTTTTACTAAATCTGAAGAAGGTTGGCAGCAATTCAATGCCTTACCCGATGAAGCTATACCTTTCTCCCTAGTAGATTTATCGGCACTACCCGAAACCAAACAAACAAAAGCTCTTGTTGCTACATCTGCCCAACTGCAAGCTAGCTTGAACCTCCACTCTGGGTCACTCGTGCGAGTTGCTCTTTTCCATCTAGGCGATTATAAGCCTTCCCGCTTGCTGTTGGTTATCCACCACTTAGCAGTCGATGGCGTTTCTTGGCGAATTTTACTAGAAGACTTACAGACAGCTTACCAACAGCTCGAAGGAAGCTGTTCAATTCAACTTCCTGCTAAAACAACCTCCTTCAAACACTGGGCTTTCAAATTGACGGAGTACGCACGTTCTTCCGTTGCCAGGAAAGAAATAACTTACTGGCAAAGCCTTTCACGCACCCAGACCGCCCGTCTGCCGCTAGACTGCTCAGAAGGAGCCAATACGGCAGCATCAGCCCGCATTGTGTCAGTGTCGCTTAACGTTGAAGAAACCCGCGCCCTACTACAGGAAGTTCCAAAAGCTTACCATTCCCAAATTAACAATATACTGCTAACCGCATTAGTACAGGTATTAACTGCTTGGAGCGGATCTAACTCTGTGCTAGTTGAGCTAGAAAGTCACGGACGAGAAGAAATTTTATCAGACGTAGACTTATCCCGCACAGTCGGTTGGTTTACAACAAGGTTCCCCGTACTTTTACAGCACAAAGCAACAGACAATCTAGAAGATGTCATAAAGTTTATCAAAGAGCAACTGGATGCCGTACCGAACCAAGGTATCGGTTACGGTTTGCTGCGCTACCTGAGTGGAGATGTAGAAATTACCTCAATACTGCAAGCGCTTCCAATGGCTGAGATAAGTTTCAACTACCTGGGACAATTCAACTGGGGAATGCAAGCAGGTTCTCTATTTAAACTAGCTCCTGAGTCAGCCGGACCAGAAGGCAGCCTACTTGGACACCGCAGTCATTTGCTAAATATTAACAGCATCGTAGTAGAAGGTCAGTTACAACTGACATGGACGTACAGCAAAAACTTTCACCACCTTACTACAATTGAGAGTCTAACCCAAGATTATGCTTCTGCACTGCGATCGCTGATTGCTCATTGTTTATCACTCTCTGCAAGAAGCTATACACCTGATGTATCTGAAAATCAGACTATTCACAGCGATGCTCAACACATCAATAGTTACCAGCGTGAGGAAGATAACGCGATTGTTCCCGTACATTTATTACAACTACCAAAGAATATCTCTGAATTACTGCCTGACGATGCCAGTGCGGCATATCCTCTTGCCAAAATGCAGGAATTTATGTTGCATCATTATAATAATGATCATCAAAAAATGGGGGTTTACCATAGTCAGAAATCTTACGATATATATGATCAAAGTCTCGATTTGAACGCCTTTAAGAAAGCGTTAGAAATTCTAGTTCAAAAACATCCAGCTCTGCGAACCGTATTTATCACTCGAAACAGAATTCCAGTAGTTCAGGTAGTCAAAAAGAGTTTGACTTTTTCAATCAGTGAGCAAGACATTAGCAACATCAAATCAGACGAACAAGAAAATTACCTTGATGCGATCATGAAGCAAGATCGGCAAAATTTGTTCAACATTGAAAATCCCAGCGAGCCGCTTTTCCGATTCAAGATTTTTCGGAAAGCCAAGAATAGTTTCGAATTTCTGATGTCAGTTCATCATGCCATTTCCGATGGGTGGGGTAGTAGCGAATTTCTTAATCAATTGTACGAGTTATATTCAGCTCTTAAGAAAGGAGAAGAAATAACAGTAGTTCCTTCCGCCAATATACACAAGGAATTTGTCGCTTTGGAAAAAGAAATTATCGGTTCACAAGATGTAGCGGATTTCTGGAGGCTTCAGTTAAAAAACCATGTCTATAAACCCTTGAAGCCTTGTCAAACTTCAGTTAATGAAGGAGAAGCTGTTGGTTGTGAGCATATATTAAACTCAGAAATAATTTCGAATTTACAGAAATTATGCAAGGAATTGAAAGTTTCACAAAAAGCCATTTTTTTGAGTACCTACTTAGACGTTATTGGTACTCTGATGAAAGAAAAAACGCTTTGTGTAGGAATCATCTCAAATGGTCGGACAGAAAGATTATCTGACCCGTTTGGAGCCTTAGGCTTATTTTGGAATATGGTTCCATTTTGCCAATCAATTAGCTCTAATAAAGGCGTACAGATAAAAAATGTACAACAATCATTAATTGATATGGAACCCTATGTAAGATACCCACTTCTCCAAATTTTGGCAGACCAACAAAAAGCGGAGCTATTTTTCGCTACGTTTAATTTTGTGCATTTCCATAATGCCAAAAATATGTTGGCTGATACGGGCTTGAAGGTACACGGGAGAAGGTTCTATGACAAGTTTGACTTTCCTTTAAATTACTCATTGTCAATGTCGCTATTTGAAGGAAATGCAACTTTACATGTGGAATACGATAAAACGTATTTTAGTCGCCAAGAAATCTGCTCAATGATTCAGAATTACATTGAAATGTTAAACTATACCTTTTAAAAAAGACATTCATGTTGTTCCAGGAAACCATATGGCTATGATGCCTCTCCCGTACATACAGGTGTTAGCCCCATAACTTCTCTCCTGCTTGGAACAAGTACAGGCTACCATTAGTTAGCGTAGGTTGTACTTTAAATAGAGACTCTTGCGGTAAAAAACCAAGCTCCTTCATTTGACCAAAGGGGTTTAATCATTATGAAAATAGAAATTCTCAACTCGAATCACAGCCTACCCTTGCTAGTAAAACCAGACACAGAACTCGAATTGTCTAATCTTGATAATTTCCTTTCATGGTACAGAGATAACAGTGAATTTCTATCAAACAAATTGCTGAAAGACGGAGCGATTCTTTTTCAAGGCTTTGGTGTAAACACAATCATGGCTTTTGAAAAATTTTTAAAATTGGTTTCAGGTAATTTAATGGATTATGTTGATGGAAATTCTCCTCGAACCCAACTAACTACTGGTATCTATACTTCAACCGAATACCCAGCTAAATACTCTATTAGTTTGCATAATGAGTTATCCTACTCTAGCCAATGGCCAAGCCAACTCTATTTTTGCTGCATTACTGCGCCTAAGGAGGGCGGAGAAACACCGATTGCTGATAGTCGTCAAATCCTAAAAAGTCTTAACCCGAAGATAATTGAAAAATTCACACTTAAACAAGTGAAGTATATTCGCAATTTACATGGTGGTGATGGAATGGGAGTTTCATGGCAAGATTCTTATAAAACTTCAGATAGCTCTCTAGTAGAAGAGTATAATAGAAAAGCAGGCATAGATTTTGAGTGGAAGAAGGATGGTGGATTGCGATTAAGCCAGATTCGCCCTGCTATTGCAATTCATCCTCATACAGGTGAACAAGTTTGGTTTAATCAAGCCGAGCAATTTCATCCATCTAGTCTTCCTAAAAATATATATGAAGCTATGATGTTTTATTTTGATGGTAGCGAAGGGGAACTCCCTCAATATGCTTGCTTTGGCGATAATACTCCGATTGATGTTTCAATGCTAGATGAGATTAGAGAAGCTACTTGTCAACAAGCAGTTGTTTTTCCTTGGCAAGAAGGTGATGTTCTAGCCATAGATAATATGTTGGTTTGTCATGGACGAACGCCGTTTGTTGGTTCCCGGAAAATTTTGGTTTCTATGTCACATATGTGATCGCATTCGGCGTTGCAGATTAGAGACGGTTTATAAGTAAAATCTTAAAAAGAGAGAGAGCAAGCACTGGAGGAAGCGTAACAAAAAGGGCTGTTTCCTAGGTTCCGTGGTATGATGCGCCTATGGATTAAACAGCAGGGGGAATCTTCACTGTGGAGTACGAATTACGCATCATTGTAGAGAAAGTCGCAGTTTCCAGTCAAGAAATGGTCAAGCGCGACACACTCAAAATCTATGATATCAAACGCCCGAAGTCAATTTTAGATTTAGGGCTACGTCATGCCGAACAGATCTCCCTCCTCGAAAAAGTGCAAAATGCGGTGTTAGCCGAGCAATCTGTTTTAATTGAGCCAGAAACGAAGGTGTGTCCTCAATGTGGTCAAAAGCTCAAGAAAAATGGTCATCGCACCTCCGAGTTTCATGCTGTCTTTAGCGACCATGAGGTAAGGATTCAAAAGCATAGATGTAATAATTTAGAATGTAGCTGGCAGAGTTCTCCGACAGTTACGTCTTTATTTGGGACGAGTATTCATCCTGATTTGGCTAAACTCCAGTGCGAACAAGGAGCCTTGTACAGCTATCGAGAAGCTGAGAAGAATTTAGAGAGAATTAATTGTCAAGCGCGTGGGATTAATAACCATACTCAAGTCAAACGCATGACTGGGAAAGTCGGAGAATTTTTAGCAACTGGGAATTTGCAAATTCCTGCAAAGTCAGAATGTGCGGCTCCAGCTACTGAGGGCTGTGTTGCAAAAAGTTGTTGAGGGCAGAAAGTTCCTTGAAGAAGGAATTGCTTATGCAGCCACTCCAAAGATTTCAGCTATGAATTTAATCCGTTCTTTAACGGCTCCTTTCTCAACTTTTTCAATTTGTCCTTTCTTCAGCAT
>JAFAVL010000501.1 GCA_019242465.1 Chroococcidiopsidaceae cyanobacterium CP_BM_RX_35
CACAAAGGTTCCGGCAAAGAAAGTGACGCCAACTTCGGGGAACGAGTCATCCCCATACTGCCAGAAACCACCGTCTAGGGCATCCATAAACTTTGACTGACCAGCGACAACACCGATGGGTAAGCCTCCCCCCACAATCTTTCCATAGCTGGCAATGTCAGCCTGAATACCGAAGTAGGCCTGGGCACCTCCTGGATGCACTCGGAACCCAGTCACGACTTCATCAAAAATGAACGCTGTACCAGATCGTTCCGTCAGCTGACGGAGTTCCTGCAAAAACTCTTTGGGCTGTAGCTCTGGACGACGGCTTTGAACGGGTTCAACCATAATTGCCGCAAGTTCACTAGCCCTACTCCTCAAGATCTCCAGGGACTCAGGAGTGCCATAGTCCAACACCAGAACATTTTCAAACATTGATGGCATAATGCCAGGAGCTGCGGGAAAGGAGCGCAGTTTTGGACTTCCCCGCACAATCACCTCATCGAAAGTGCCATGATATGCTCCAGCAAAGATGGCGATTGTGCTACGCCCCGTAACTGTGCGAGCCAGTCGCATTGCAGTCATGACAGCCTCTGAGCCCGTGTTGCAGAATGCCACTCGCTCAAGCCCGGTAAATTCAGTCATCAATTTGGCAACTTTTCCTGCCAAAGGAGTCTGTGGACCAATTTCCATCCCCTGCTGCAATTGAGCTGCAATCGCTTCTGTGATAAATGAAGGTGACCAGCCAAACAGATTGAGACCAAAACCATTGGTTAAATCGACATACTCATTACCATCTACGTCCCAAAGTTTTGAACCTAACGAACGGTTGGTAATGATGGGGTAAACCATTTCCTTCCAAACCGGACGAAATCCAGAGACTGTACGTGGATCGGCAAGGTGCTGTCGGTGAGTTTGAGTGAGGCGCTTTGACTCCTTGGTGCGGCCGGTGTAACTTGCAATGAACCGATTGAGATGAAACTGCTGCTCCTGGCTCAGCTCACTACTCACAGATTTATCAATCTTGGCACCTGGACCAAAAGTCTTTTTGGTACTAGCTGCTGCCGAACCGTTGTGTCCATTCCCGTTAGTTGAGTTTGAGAGCGAGGGATCTGGGAGAAGGCTGGTAATACCTTGTCCCTCAGTTCCAACCGGGTTAGGCGTTTGGGGCTTGGTTGCTATCTTGCCTTGAAGCAGGTCAAGCTGCTGAGCGATGATTTGTAATTGTTGCTGAATCACAACCTCGACCCCAGTAGATTGTGGGTTAAGAGGTACGGGATGTGCAGTTCCATTGGTTCCATTCCCCTGTCCCGACAGAGAAAGTGTTGCCATATTTGAAGTATCTACTGGCGTAGCAGGCAGCGCGGAGTTGGTTGCGAGTAAGGGGGTTTGTGGTGTCTCATCGGGTGGCAGAGTTTGATCGATAAATTCAGCTAAAGTACTGAGATTCGGACAAGCCTCTAGCAACTGGCGAAATGTAACTTTAACGTTGAATTTCTTCTGTAGAGCTAACCCCACCTGGGTCAGAGATAAGGAATCCAACCCCATCTCTAAAAACGTTGTCACTTCATCAGCATTAGTAAGAGTGTGCCCTGAAGTATCTTCTATAACTTCCTTGAGAAGGGGAATCAGCCTTTGCTTACGGGATTCTGACATAATGTACGACTGTACCTCTGGTATGGCATTTTCTGGTTTGTGTTGGCAGCTGGAAACTTGGATTGCAGCTGAGGTATAAGTTTTGCTGGTTAGAGGGTCCACCCAGAAACGTTGGCGCTCAAAGGGATAGGTAGGCAGCGGAATTCGATGTCTGTTTTCTTCTGCGTAGAAGCTGTCCCAATCGATGGCTACCCCTGCAAGCCAGAGTTGACCGACTGCCTGTAGCAAGGCTGTGCATTCTGCTTCCCCATCCGCAGTCTGACCTAAAGAGGAAATTGCGATTTGCTGTTTGAGATCCTTTGCCTGCTGCCTTGCTAAAGTAGCCGTTGTGGTTCGGGGCCCAACCTCTAGTAACACTCGGTCCGGCTGCTGCCAAAGGGTTTGGACTCCCTCGGCAAAGCGAACGGTTGCCCGCAGATGTTTTGCCCAGTACATTGGGTCGGTTGCTTGCTCATCCGTAATCCAATCTGCAGATACTGTGGAGACGAAGGGAATTTGAGGCGGTGCCAGCCTGATGGTCCTAACAACATCAGCAAAAGGTGCAATGATGGCATCCATCATTGGAGAATGGAAGGCATGAGATGTATGCAAATGGCGACAGGCAATATCCTCTGTTTGCAGTTCTTGCTGGAGAGTCGTGATCGCCTCGGTAGGTCCCGAAACCACACAAAGGGAAGGACCATTAATTGCCGCAATAGCGAGTTCTTTGCCCAGCCGTTTCTCCATTTCCTTTGCTGGTAGAAGAACCGAGAGCATAGCTCCTCCCGGCAGTTCCCACATCAAGCGCCCCCTAGTGGCAACCAGCGTCAACCCATCTTCTAGGGAGAACACGCCAGCTAAGGAAGCTGCGACAAACTCACCGATACTATGACCAATCATGGCTTCGGGCTTGACTCCCCAACTCTGCCAAAGCTGAGCTAGGGCATATTCAATCGCAAATAGTGCTGGTTGAGTGAAGCAAGTCTGACGCAGCGATGTGGTTGCAGTTTCTGCATCCCCAGTGGCTGGGTACATGACTTCTCGTAGATCCCTTGCTAACAAAGGTTTGAGGATTTCAGCGCACCGATCTACTGCTGAACGAAAAACTGATTCATGACGGTAGAGGTTCAAACCCATGTTGACGTACTGCGATCCTTGTCCGGGAAACATAAAGACGACAGATGGATCGCGGATTTCAGTGTTGCGGGTTAGAACTCGATTCGGGTCTAGAGTTTCTAGAACCTGAATAGCATCCACCGCGTCACGGCACACGGCTATAAGGCGGTGGTTGAAAGCCTTACGTCCTCGCTGTAGAGTGTAGGACACATCAGCCAAGACAACCTCTGGGTTTTGCTGCAGGTACTCTTTTAGATTGGCTGTTGCTTTCTCTAAAGCTGTACTGGTTTTTGCTGAGAGTAATAACAGCTGCTGTGCCCGCCCTAGAGCTGAGGGTTCTAGCTCTGGGGCTTCCTCCAGTACTATATGTGCATTAGTGCCACCTACACCAAAGGAGCTGACGCCCGCTCGTCGGGGAGTATCACCATCTGGCCATTCTAAGAGCCGAGTATTGACATAGAAGGGACTATCGGCAAGGTCAATTTCCGGGTTAGGAGTTTCAAAGTTCAAGCTGGGCGGAATTTTTTTGTGCTTCAGCGCGAGAGCAGTCTTAATCAATCCCGCTACCCCAGCGGCAGCAACTAAGTGACCGACATTGCTCTTGATCGAGCCAATAGCACAAAATTGTTTGGCATCAGTTTGGATACGGAACGCTTGAGTGAGAGCCTCAATTTCAATCGGATCGCCTAAGGGTGTAGCGGTGCCGTGGGTTTCAACATAGGAGATGGTTTCAGGGTGGAAATCAGCATAGGCTTGAGCGATCGCAATCACCTCGGTCTGCCCATCCACACTAGGTGCAGTAAAGCTCACTTTGTGAGCACCATCATTGTTGATCCCAACACCCCGGATGACTGCATAAATGCGATCGCCATCCTTCAGGACATCATCTAGACGCCTGAGTACCACCAAACCAGCACCATTATTAAACATTGTGCCTTGAGCATTGGCATCAAACGGACGACAATGCCCATCTTTAGAGAGCATTCCCTCTTCCTGATACAAATAACCAGTATTCTGAGGGGTGGTAATAGAAATCCCACCTGCTAACGCCAGATCGCACTGATAACTGATCAATGCCTGGAACGCTTGGATGACTGCTACTAGTGAGGTGGAGCAAGCTGTATTGATGCTGACGCTTGGACCCTTAATGTTCAGCTTATAGGAGGCGCGAGTGGTCAAAAAGTCCTTCTCGTTCGCCAGCATTGTCTGAAACTCACCTAAGCGGTCAATCACCTCTGGGCGACCACAAATATGCTTTTCAAAATAAGTATTCCTGCCCGATCCAGCATATAGACCAATCGGTCCATCAAAGGACTCTGGAGTGTAACCTGAGTTTTCTAGCGCTTCGTGCGCTAACTCCAAAAATACCCTTGCCTGAGGGTCCATTAATTCGGCTTCACGAGGATTAATACCAAAGAAGGCGGCATCGAAGGTTTCTGCCCCTTTGATAATCCCTCTAGCTTTAATGTAATTTGTATCCCTCCGCAGAAATTCCTCAATACTTGGGTCTAATTCGTCATCAGTAAAGAAAGTCGTTGATTCTCTTCCCTCACATAGATTTCGCCACAACTCATCGATACTGTTAGCTCCGGGAAAGCGACCAACCATGGCAATAATCGCCACACCATCATCGCAAGCGTTTTCCATAGCCTTGTCACCTTCTCGCTGCTCGTCGTTGATGACTCCGTGCCGCTTTCTGTCGCTGTATGCGAACCTGCACATCTCCCCCCAGCTGCTGTCTGTCTTCTTGGCTGAGGTACTGAGCCAAAGTACGGATTGTGGGATATTGGTAGAGCTTGACTACTCGCAGGTTAGTCCCGGCAAATTGCTTCTGGACTCTAGCAACCATATGTAGTCCTAGAATTGAAGTACCACCCAGATCAAAGAAATTATCTTCTATTCCAACCTGACTGAGTCCTAGAACACCGCACCAGATTTCAGCCAGCATCTGCTCAACAGCTGTGCTGGGAGCAATGAAGCTTTCCTTAGACCCTGTACCACTTGCAGGTATTGGCAGTGCCCTTCGATCTGCCTTTCCATTGGGAGTTAGAGGAATTTTGTCGAGTACTATAATTACCGCTGGCACCATATACTCTGATAGCTGCTCTGTGAGGTACGCTTTAAGTTGTTTGACGTTGGGTTGTCTCTCACCTTTAGGGGCAACATAAGCAATGAGGCGCTTGTCTCCCAGCATGTCCTCGCGCACAACGACAACTGCATCACCTACAGAATCGTGCTGTCCTAAAATTGTCTCTATCTCTCCTAACTCAATTCTGTAACCCCGGATTTTGACTTGGTCGTC
>JAFAVL010000567.1 GCA_019242465.1 Chroococcidiopsidaceae cyanobacterium CP_BM_RX_35
GCAGGAACGAGAAGGAGAGCAGAGTGCCGTCGTGTGCATGTTGTTGTAACGCAGACCATCGGCAGCGAGGGCATTGATATTAGGGGTGTTGATCGGGCTACCATAGCAGCCAAGCTGACCAAACCCTACATCATCCAACACGATAAATAGCACATTAGGCGCACCATCTTTCGCACGTCTGGGTTCGGGCCAAGCGGGAGTAGAGACATCTACGGTGCGTCCGATGACACCGGGAAAGCTCGCTCCAGCTTTATATTCGTTCAGTGGCATAATGCTTCTCCTGGTTAGATTTTCGTTGTCGGTTGTGCCATTCGAGCTGCTGGACGATAACGCTGGCAATAGCTAGGGGCACACAAGAATGAGCCGCCCTTGACCACTTTGCAAGGAATTTTGACGTTGGTTTTGCGAGAAGAGATTGAGTCATGACAAGGTTTTCAAGAGCAACATTAGTTAGGACACTTACACGGCAACGTTCCAGGTCAGGTAGGCAATGGTCAGTGCACCAGACACCAGTACATAAACTGCGATCGCCGGAGATACAGATAAGTGCGGCAAGTTTAAGATGGCAATGAATAATGCTAGAGCCGCATTGTGAGTAGCGGTTGTCGTGGCTAGAGTCATACGAGTGGACGATTCTCTCCCTCCCAAGAAGTGCCCAATCCAGAGGGAAAGTAGCGCCAATATCCCAATGACGATGAGTGGGAAAAGCCCAATGTGTAAAATAGCGTCTAACTGCTGTGCTAAAACTCCGAGGATAAGAATGCAAAGCAGTACATTGGCAGCCTGACCAATCAGGGTTTGTAGGTTATGGGCAAAATCTGACCAGCAACAACGCACTGTAATACCAACCATCAAAGGTAGGAATTGAGCGACAGCCAGTTGTTGCCCAACATTGAGGGGTGAAATTTGTGCCTCAGGCGGAAAGAATGCTTGCAGAATGCCAATCGTCAGTGGAACAGTGATCACAGCCAATAGAGAAACGGTTGCCTGCAATGCCATTGCATAACCTTGTGCCTGCTTGTATTTGGGTAGATAAATGGTTAGCGATGTACCAGGGGTGATCGCAATCAGAATCAATCCAGTCTTTATCTCTTGCGATAGCCGAAACGAAAAAACGACTAGTGCAACCAGCATTGGTACGACAACGATAGTTGCCAAAATAGAACGATTGAGCAATCCCGGTCTTTCCCATAGCATGAGAATTTGCTCTAGCCGCAGCGTTACCCCTAGAGACAACATCAGCGTGAACAACGTCAACTTAACTAAGTTAGAACAGAGTAATATTGTTGAGTTGTCCATAGAAAATCATCAATAGTTACACAACTGTATGGCTAGAAATAGGACAAGAATAATGATCGAAGTGAGGAATTGCCTTAGATGAGATCCACTAACATCCTTATGACGAGATTCATTAATTAGATACTGGCAGAATCAAACGGATTGAAGTCTGAAGTTAAACGCCTAGTTTGAGAAGTTAAGTAGAAGATAAGGAATGGGTAGGGAGTGAAGCATTCGGCAGAAAGATTGTGGGTTGGTTGCAGAGCTTATTACCGAAGGCTTCGTCCCTCACGCCGAGATGGTGACGATGCATAGAAAACACACCCCACGACGTTATAAATTGAGGTCTGAAGTTAAACGCCTAGTTTGAGAAGTTAAGCAAAATTTAAAAAATTGGTAGCGATCTTTGTAAAGGACAAAAAAAATAAAATGAAATTGACAAGCTTTTGGTATAAAGCCTTTAGGAGTACCCGATTATTCTTCATCCTTTAAAAATAGGACTACCAAAAAGTTTTTATGATGTATTGCTGACTAAACCATAGAGTATTCGATCGCTCTCTAGCAAATCAGAATTATTTTGCGAGTTCTCCAATCATCAGTTCATCTTTTTCTACCAAGATAATCTTGAATTATCGTCGCAACCCAAATAGT
Organism: Chroococcidiopsidaceae cyanobacterium CP_BM_RX_35; assembly: GCA_019242465.1. The sequence goes on from JAFAVL010000567.1 coordinate 1,930, forward strand.
GTTTTGTGGTGATAGCGGAGGTTGAGCAGGCTGGGTATAATCGATCGCCAGATAGTACCGTCCTCTCTCATACACCCGCTGCACAATGATTTACACTCATGTTCTCAATCGGGGTGATAGAGGAGTACGAAGTCCGCTGCGGTCGCGAGACTAGAAGAGCGGCTGGCTCAATCTTGTCCAGAGATTCGACGATAATGAAGTAGCGAGCCTTGGTTACTGCCTATGACGGGTCAACTGCTGAATACTGAAGAAATCGTCACTGAGCTAGACATTAGCCATTTGACGATCGAGGACGATACGCCTGTGGACAACCTGCAATCTGAAAAACAGCAACGGCTGTTAGTCGAACCGCTCTACAGTTCTAAACCGATTGAGTCGCCGTTTCTGGCAGCAGCGAATGTCGGACTGTTCTACAAACTGAAGAGCGATCCAGTCGTGCCCGATATGATGCTGAGTTTGGGCGTGCAGTGTGCAGACGACTTTTCGCAAAAACAAAACCGCTCCTACTTTGTGTGGGAATTTGGCAAGCTGCCAGAGGTGTGCATCGAGATTGTCTCGAATCAGGAAGGTGACGAACTCACGCTGAGTCGAAAGTCCCAGCAGAAGGGAAAGACGATCGTTAAGAAAGACCTGTATGCTCAAATCCGTGTTCCCTACTACGTCGTGTTTGATCCGCTACAACAGATTCAGGGTGAGAACGACATGAACGGAGCGCTGTTGCGGGTCTGGTCGAATTTTGCAGGGCAATGTACTGAGATCACTGCTTCTGAGGGAATGAGCGCGATCGGGCAGTCGGTGTGGTTAGAAGCAGTGGGGTTAGGACTGACGCTGTGGTCGGGGCAGTTCGAGGAAGACATCACGCGACTGTGGCTGCGGTGGTGCGATCGTAACGGGAATGTGATTTCCACTGGTGCAGAACGGGCAAGCATGGCTGAAGAGCGGGCAGACGGAGCAGAAGAACGAGCAGAGGAGGCAGAGCAAAAAGCCCAGAGACTTGCTGAACGATTACGAGCGATGGGAATCGATCCAGACGAAATCTAGTGTTGGGCTGAAAATGGGAGCGAACTTTCTGTTCAGTAAAGCTGCTATTGCTCGAAGTTAAGCAAAAGTTAAACGTGAAGTGACTATTCTATTGAAGTTAAGCAAAAGTTAGGTCAATCAAGGACAGTACGACTAGACCAAACATAATAACGAAGCCCAGTAGCGGCACTAGAATGAAATTCGCCAGGACAGAAAGCCATACCAAGCGACGATCATTCCGGAGCGTTGCTAAAATTTGACCATGAATCGTCTCCATCCCAATCGAAAGCATAAACGCGACCAGGAATAGTAAGGTCGGGACAGTGATTTAAGTTGGCAAGTCAGTCCTCCCAGTTTTTGTCCAAAATCCTAGACTAGGTAGAGATTAGCATGAGAAACAAGGCTCACAATCAGTCAAGAATTAAGCCGTTGAAAATAACGTTTGAAAACTGTTTAGAACCTAAATGCTGGAAGCACAAAAACAGCTATACCAAATTTCATAGTACAGTTTTATGCCTGGTTAGTGTAACAAAGGTGAACTATCAACCTTTTTGGATCTGCTTTTCTGTTAGTGGCAACTTACAGCCTTGCAACCTTACTAAAACCACTGTATCAAGCCCGGTCGAGATGCAGTTTGGGAAAAACATGATCGTTGAGTGATTAACACGATCATTTAGTCGATTTATGATCATATTAATCGGGTTAGGTCGATGACGCACATTGACAAGGGCGCTAATTCTTCGGCAATTTCAGACAACAGCTAAGTGACAAAGTCAAAAGTACAATGCGCAACAAGTTAACTTAGAAGCTATCTCAAAATGGAGAAGCTAGAACTTGAAAAGAGTTGAATGAAAAAATTAGTTTGGGTTGGATAAGCGCCAGTAACGACGATACCAAAGTAATGCACAAGCTAATTTGATCATGCCGAGATAGTTACAAGCTTTCTTGTCATAGCGCACGAGAATTGCTCTGCACTTTGAGAGCCAACTGATTGTCCGTTCTATAACCCAACGTCTTGCAGGATAGCGTTTTTGCTGTTGGTTATCTAACTTTTCTTCCCCAATGCGACGAATATGCGGAATGTAGTGGTGCTTGTCAACGGCATCTCGACCTGTGGGATTATCGTAGCCCTTATCTAAACACAAATGTTGTTCAATGTCTTGTGGCTTTGGGCGTTTCACAATGATTGCGTCTAGTGTTGCTTCGAGCAATTTACAATCATGGATGTTTGCGCCACCGATAACGGCTGCTAATGGTTCACCATCTGCTTCGACCAACACACTTCGCTTGGTTCCGGGCTTGACTCGGTCAGTTGGATTTGGACCTGTTTTGTCTCCGCCGAATCGAGCTTTACCCATTGCTGCATCTGCGCTTTGCCATTGCCAATCAACTCCACCCAGGTCGTCACACTCTTCAATCAAGATTGCCCAAAAATCGTTCAAGACCCCATTCTGCTCCCAGCGTTGGAACGTGCGATGAACAGAACTATCATCAGGAAACTCAGCAGGTAATTGGTTCCATTGACAACCACTACGAAGTCGAAAAATAATGGCATCCAGGGCTTCCCGAGCATCAATGCGCTTCCGACCCATTCGCTTGGGTGGATCATATTCATCGAGTACTAGCTTGAGTTGCTGCCAAAGCTTATCTGGAATTCGCCAAATCGTCTTTAATGTTTGTTGTTCTTGAGCCATGACAAAATAAGCTATAATTCAAATTCCGAGCAGTATGTCTAAAGAGTGTTATGCACTTTTGTAGAACTCAATTTAGCAAAAGAGTTTAACCCTTGTTGATATTTTCAACGCATGGCTAAAGATGGCTCAGAAAGCAAAGCATTCACCAAGCTCATAACACTCTCTAGATGTTAGGCAAGCGTCAAGATTTCTACACCTTTCTCGGTTACAGCAACCGTGTGTTCAAACTGAGCAGAAAGTTTGTTGTCTTTTGTCATGACCGTCCATCCATCCGCTAGGAACTTGAGATGATGCGTTTCTGCATTGAGCATTGGTTCGACGGTGAACACCATCCCCGGACGCAACTTTAAACCCGTGCCTCGTTTTCCATAATGAGGAATTTCAGGTTCTGTATGAAATTGCCGACCCACGCCGTGCCCAACCATGTCTCGCACAACTGAAAATCCATTTGCTTCTGCGTATTCCTGAATGGCAGCACCAATGTCACCGATTCTTGCGCCGGGTTTGATTTGGGCAATTCCCTGCATCATACTTTCTTGAGTAACCTCGACTAATTTTCGTGCTGCTGCGGATGGGTTGCCCACTAAAAATGTTCTTGATGTATCTCCGTGATAGCCATCGAGAATTGGGGTCACATCAATGTTGATGATGTCCCCGTCTCTAAGAATTTGTTTGGTATTGGGAATTCCGTGACAAACAACCTCATTAACACTGGTGCAAATCCAACCTGGGTAAGGGGGATGACCTGGCGGTGCATAGCCGAGCGTAGCACTAATTGCGCCATTGACTTGCATCCAACGTGCTGCTTCCCGATCAAGCGCTTGCGTGCTAATTCCAGGTTGTACCATTGGTTCAAGATGCTCAAGGAGTTTTGCGGCAAGTTGTCCAACCTGTCGCATCTTGTCTAACTCTCTAGCAGAAAGCAATACGATGCCTCGATTGGCGGGGCGTGGAAAATTTCCGGTGAGCGAAAGCAAATTTTGATGGTTCATCTCTGAAGTTCTTTTCCTACTGCTATGCCATGCTAGCACAGCATAGCCTAGCACAACACAGGCTAGACTATTGGTTGTACGCTAAAAGTAAGAAGTTGTAGAAGTAGAACTCCCAATGGGCGGCAAAACAGAGTTAGATCGAGTCGTTGCCTACATTCCTCCTGAATGGAAAAAAGAGTTAGAAGCATGGGCAGAGGCAGATGAACGATCAGTCTCTTGGCTGGTTGCAAAATTGATTGATAAGGCATTGCAAGAGCGCCAAAAGTAGCAGAGCCGTTCAGATGCAGTCAATACACGTTAAAAACAGCGTTCTTTTCCATATCACTATCTCATCGCAGATTCTCTAACAGTGATGCTTCAGAACATATTTGAGATAGTGTCTTAGTAACGGATGAAAGTTGGGTGAAATTTAAAATCATGTTTCTCTAAATGCTTTCTAAGTAGGTATTCCAGAACTCACCTTAGCAGACTCGAAATCTGTTTTAGGGCAACCTAACGGGGGTTCGAATCCCCCCCTCTCCGTCCCAGAATTCCCTTCTAGACTCCATTTCAAAAAAATGCAGGTGTGCCAATGAGGCATATTCAATCCATCTCCGGGCATCGCACTTTAGCAGCTTTAGCTTGCTACTTAGATGTGACGGAGGAGCAAAAGCAGAATGCGATCTCCGCTCTCAACTTCTAGAGTGGAATTGCTCTTTTAACTTAAGTGGGGTAGGAGTAATAAGGTCTAAACTGGCGACACTTTCATTTGCCGCCATCCGAGCGCTAAAACCCTTTGCTCAAGCGATTTCCAGGAATAAAAACCACCTCTATGACGCCGGAAGCACTCTTTTTCACTCTCTCAGCTGACTTGCTCTACATTCTGGGAACTGATGGTTACTTCAAGCGAGTTAACCCGGCGTTTGAAAAACTGCTGGGACGTACTGCTGAAGAGTTGCTAACCCAACCATTTGCGGAGTTCATCCATCCCGATGATCGCGCTGCTACCCTGAACGAAATCGAGAAGGCTAAAACAGGTACCCCGATAGCGTTGCTAGAGAATCGGTTTGAATGTATTGATGGTTCCTATAGGTGGCTTGACTGGTCGATTCATCCAGTATTGTCAGAAGATGTACTGTATGGAGTCGGTCGAGACATTACCGAGCGAAAGCAGATAGAGTTGGAGCTACACCTCAATCGTGACCGACTAGACTTAGCGATTAAAGCCTCAGAACTTGGTACGTTTTATTGTGATCTGCCTCTCGATCGGATCATCTGGAATGACAAATGTAAGGAGCACTTTTGGTTGCCTCCAGAGGCAGAAGTTAACTTTGAGCTGTTTTATTCAATCATTCATCCCGATGACAGGGAACGAACACGGGAATCTGTAGAGGCATGTGTCTATGAACGAAAAGCGTACGACATAGAGTACCGTACGGTAGCCCCGGACGGACAAACACGCTGGGTAAGAGCCATAGGAAATTGCTTTTACGGTGAAAGTAACAATCCGATTCGGTTTGATGGAATAACAATCGACGTCACCGACCGGAAACAGGCAGAGTCGGAACGAGAAAAGCTGCTGGCAAGTGAACGTGCAGCGCGAAGCGAGGTCGAACGTGCCAGCCAGCTCAAAGATGAGTTTTTGCTCACACTCTCGCACGAACTGCGGACACCGCTCAATGCCATACTCGGCTGGTCGCAACTCCTTCGCAAAGGCACGATGGATGGACAAAAGATGGCACAAGGACTCGATACCATTGAGCGGAACGTTCGCGTCCAGGCGCAACTGATCGATGATCTCTTAGACATGAGCCGTATTATCTCCGGGAAGATCCGGCTCAATGTGCAGCGTGTTGAGCTGGGGTCTGTGATCGAAGCTGCCGTTGAAACTGTCCGGTTGTCAGCGGAGGTCAAGGCAATTCGCCTCCAGCAGGTGCTTGATCCTCTGGCTGGGATCGTATCAGGCGACCCAGCACGCTTACAGCAGATCGTCTGGAACCTGCTTTCTAACGCCATCAAGTTCACCCCCAAGGGCGGGAGAGTGCAAGTTGTTTTGGAGCGGGTGAATTCGCACCTTGAAATTAGCGTGATTGATACGGGTCAAGGCATTAAGCCGGAGTTTTTGCCACATGTGTTTGACAGGTTTCGCCAGGCTGACGCCTCGACGACACGAAATCACGGTGGACTGGGACTCGGTCTTTCCATTGCCCGCAGCCTGACTGAACTGCATGGTGGCTCCATACGGGTCAAGAGCGCCGGAGAGGGCAAGGGGGCGACGTTTATTGTCTCGCTTCCGCTTGTGGTGGTTCACCCAGAAACGGTAGAGCCAGACGACTTTGACAGGGAGGGTGCAATCAGCACATCCGGTGACTACAGGTCGCCGGTACTTAATGGGGTAAAGGTCTTGGTAGTAGATGATGAGCCAGATGCTCGTGAGTTAATCAAGATTGTCCTTGAGGAGTGTCATGCGGAGGTAGTCACAGCCGCATCAACGCAGGAGGCACTTGAGGTGTTAAAGCGTGAGCGGCCAGACGTCCTTGTCAGTGACATTGGGATGCCACAAGCAGACGGTTATCAGCTGATCCGCCAGGTAAGGAATCTTGACCCCAACAGAGGCGGAATCATCCCAGCAGTTGCCCTGACCGCCTATGCTAGAGCGGAAGATCGTAAACGCGCCCTTTTGTCCGGCTACCAGATGCACATTTCCAAGCCGGTTGAGCCTTCGGAGCTGATTGTAATTGTCGCAAGTCTTACAAGTCTTATACCGCACAGGCGGGAGGGCCAATTGTAACTAGGGACATTATTAGTTTTAACTGAAGTTTAGACTAATGCTAATGGCTCAGCTTCGTGCTTGTCGATTAGTTAAACTCCAGAGGGCATAACACAAAAGAAAAACATGGTAGCCCAACCACGTCTGTTAACTATTGTCGAGTCCTATCTTCAGGAATCGGTGGGACCTTTTGCCGCCCAGATTGACAGTGAGCCAGAAGCCCTGAGAAAAGCACTACAAGGACTTGGGAAACAAGGCTTACTGGCACTGCGCCTTCCAGAAGTATGGGGTGGAGCAGCAGTTAGTGAAGGCACTTTTGGAACCTTCCAAGAGCTGGTAGCGCGATACTCCGGAGCCTTGGCATTCCTGCAAACGCAGCATCAAAGTGCTGCTGCTATGCTAGTTCAAAGTCAGAACGAATCTATGGCGTTGGAGTATCTTCCCCACATGAGCAAAGGAGAAGTGCTGGTGGGCGTTGGTTTCTCCCAACTCAGACGAGCGGGCGATCCGCCTGTGAAAGCTCTTCCAGTTATTGGGGGATATCAGCTAGATGGACAGGTTCCCTGGGTTACAGGCTTTGGCTTGTTTCAGGATTTTATTGTCGGCACGGCACTCCCGGATGGTCAGGCGCTCTTTGGTGTAGTGCCCTTTGTGGAAACCTATCAGGAGTCGGTCGGTGTGATCGCTTTCAGTCAGCCTATGGCGCTAGCGGCGATGACGTCAACTAACACCGTAACTGCCACTCTAAAGGGTTGGTTCTTACCCCAAGAGCGCGTAGTTTTTGTCAAGCCTGCAGGTTGGATTCATGAAAACGACAAGCAGAATGTTATGAAATCAACTGGGTTGGTTTTAGGGTGTGCTAGAGCCGGTCTTGATATTCTGCAACAGGCTCAAAATACTAAGTCACTTTTCTTTATTGCCCAAGCTTTTGAGGCACTCGACCGAGAACTCACTGCCTGTAGAGCTGCCATTAGGCAGGCTCAGCAAGATAAAAGTGCGTCTCTAGGCGAACGGTTACAACTCCAGGCTTGGGCAATTGAGCTGGCGGTACGGTGTGCCCACGCTGCCGTGACGGTTTCCAGTGGTGCGGCTAACTACAGCTACCATGCAGCGCAGCGAGTATACCGGGAGGCATTGGTATTCACCGTCTCTGGTCAAACTACGGCAGTGATGGAGGCAACACTTGCTAGGCTGACCCGTTTCTAAATGAGGCTAATGGTTAGCATATCAGGAGCAGCTTCCTCCCCTCAACCTGAGTATTCAGTTCTGACGATTTTCTCTTCATTAGGCATCAACGCTGTAATTTCGGTAGGTGGAATGGGCACTCTAAAAAAAGAGGATAGGTTTTATCCTTAAGCTAAATTTTCGCCTTCAAGCTAGTTACACTTATGACTCAAATGTTTCCACAGTGCCAAAACCTGCAAGAGCAGGTTGAAAGTCTACTAGAGCTGTTACGTCAGGAACCTTCACTGCGAACGCAGGACGTTACCGCAGTCCAGTCTTCACTCAGAAAAGCTATTTCCCCCACGTTTGAAATTGTCTTTGCTGGTGCCTTCAGCGCAGGCAAATCCATGCTAATCAACGCCCTGCTGGAACGGGAACTGCTCTACAGTGCTGAGGGACACGCCACAGGAACAGAATGCTATATCGCCTATGCCGAACCAAACCAGGAAAAAGTCATCCTCACGTTTTTAAGTGAAGTCGAGATTCGGGAACAGGTAACTGCTCTATGTCAGGGGTTGGGGTTAACGGCATCGGCAAACATTAACCAACCTGAAGTGATTAATTCGCTGTGTCAGGAATGCCAAGCAATCATTCAGCAGGAAGGGGGCGAGAGCAAGTCGGAGCGGGCGAAGCAGGCTAAGGCGCTAAAGTTATTGATAGAAGGCTTTGTCGCTAACCGTGAACGTATCCACACAGTCAATAATGCGACTTATTCTATGGAGCAGTTTAACTTCTCCAACCTCAAGGAAGCAGCTGGCTATGTCCGTCGCGGTAGTAACAGCGCTGTCTTGAAGCGAATTGAGTATTACTGCCACCATCCCCTCCTGCAAGATGGCAACGTCCTGATTGATACACCAGGGATTGATGCACCAGTCCAGAGGGATGCTGAACTGACGTACCGTAAGATTGAACACCCCGATACATCAGCAGTTGTTTGCGTTCTCAAACCTGCCTCAGCAGGTGACATGACGAAAGAAGAAACGGAACTGCTGGAGAAGATTCGCTCTAATCCGGGCATCCGCGATCGCGTTTTCTATGTTTTCAACCGTATAGACGAAACTTGGTATCACACTCAACTGAGACAACTGTTGGATGATCTGATGAATTCTCAGTTTCGAGATACAACCAGAGCATATAAAACGAGTGGTCTACTAGGATTTTATGGAAGTCAGATTAAACAAACAAGTGGACGCGATCGCTTTGGTCTTGATTC
>JAFAVL010000219.1 GCA_019242465.1 Chroococcidiopsidaceae cyanobacterium CP_BM_RX_35
ACACCCAATTCATCGATTTCATATTCTTTACCAGAAGCCATCAACCGGATGCGATCGCCTTTTTTCAGCGTGCCATCCATCACCCGGAAATAGACAATCACTCCCCGGTAGCTGTCGTAGTAGCTATCAAAAATCAGCGCTCGTAGAGGATCGCTCACAGTATCCTGGGGTGGAGGAACTCGTTGGACAATTGCCTCTAGAATTTCGTCAATCCCGATCCCCTCTTTCGCTGAAGCTAAGATGGCACTGCTGCAATCTAGTCCAATGATTTCTTCAATTTCTCCAATGACTCGCTCTGGTTCTGCTCCAGGTAAGTCAATTTTATTTAGGACAGGAATAATTTCCAGATCGTGATCCAATGCTAGATAGACATTCGCTAGTGTTTGTGCCTCTACCCCTTGAGAAGCGTCTACTACCAACAGCGCCCCTTCACAAGCAGCTAGCGATCGCGACACCTCATAGGAAAAGTCCACATGTCCCGGCGTATCGATCAGGTTTAAGACGTATGTCTGACCGTCTTTAGCCTGATAATTCATCCGAGCCGCTTGCAGCTTAATCGTAATGCCGCGTTCGCGCTCCAAATCCATATTGTCGAGAAATTGCTCCTTCATCTGCCGCTGCTCTACAGTCCCTGTAGTCTGCAATAGACGATCGGCGAGGGTAGATTTTCCGTGGTCGATATGTGCAATAATAGAGAAATTGCGAATGCGAGAGACAGGAACGTCAGTCATATTTCTTTATACTAAGGCGGCAACCAAGGTCGGCTCGTTGTGCTACTTAATGCATTTTAATGCTTTCTTAGTTCCTCGGCAGCAGACCATCTGCAATTACGTAATGTTTGACATATGAGAGAAAATGCCATTGATTCGGTTCGATCAGAGGATAAGGTAGAAATTTCTGTTCACCTAGATCCTGAATTGTTAGACCAAATCCAGCACTTAACCAACGAGCCCAGCAAGGTGATTGAGGCAGCAATTCGTCAGTGGCTTCGTGGTGAAACGCAAAGGGATGATGACCTGAGCCGCACTTTTCAGCGAACCCCAGTTCCACCAAGGGGCGAGTGGAATGATTGACAGAAATTTCTGATTTCTCCTGAAGATCGCAAGTGGAAAAAACCAAATCTGCTAGATTTTGTGCCAGACTCATAGCAACAGAGCTACAGCCTGCTAATTGCAGTTTGTCTATCTAACGCGAGTCATGATTTCTGCTGATTCTCCACAGCCGCTTTCTGAAGCCTCTGATTTAGTAACACATACTACAGAATCCGCTAGAGTACTGTCAGGGTTAAGAGCGCAATTAGTCTTTGTCCAGGAGGCAACTGGCCGTTATCTCTCTTTTTATTGGCAGGAAGCTGAACTTGGAGGGGTAACCCACGAGCAAATTTCGGGTGATCTGTCTTTGAAAGAATTTGGTCCAGTTGAAACCGCCCCTTATTTAGAGCGGATTCGGCAGATTTTGGATAGTCTAGTGCCAGAGAGATTTTGCTGCTTGTTCAGCTACAGGCAGCAGTTCTTTTGGTTTGAGTTGATCATTAGTCCGATCTTGCCATTGCAGGGTGACGCAACTACGGTGCTGGGAATGGGACGACGACTTGAGGCAATGGGCACAATAGCTAGTGCAGAAGCTGAATCTGCCGTCCAGTCCGCAGCTCTAAGTATGGCTCAATCGAAAAAACTACTGACTCAAATTGCTCGGAATATTCGACGGACTTTGGCTCTTGATACCATTCGGCAACAAACTGTTGACAGTTTGGGAGAGGCTCTAGGGGTAAGCCGTTGTGTCATTTATCCCTATAAACCAGGCTGTGCAAGGATTGCAGTGGTAGCAGAGTACATTCGCCCCCAGTGGCGCTCGATGCTGGGGTTAGAGTTTGCCATTGCTCACCAGCCATTCCTGTGTCAAGCATTAAAGACTCTAGAGCCGGTTGTTGTTGACCAAACGCAGCCCCCTGACTTCCAGCAGCAGTCAGTACTAGTGGTTGCTACTTGTTATCAAGATCGACCAAACGGTCTAATCAGTCTGCATCAGTGCGACTATCCGCGTGAATGGAAAACTGCTGAGATTGAACTGGTGCGAGAGTTGGCAGAGCAAGTTGGCACAGCGATCGCTCATGCCACACTCTACGAAGAGCTAGAGAAGGCTCGCCAACAAGCCGAAGAAGCTTCCCGCCTCAAAAGCGAATTTTTGGCGAATACCTCCCACGAAATCCGTACCCCCCTAAATGGGATGATCGGCTTCCTGAAGCTGATTTTAGAAGGTATGGCAGACGATCCAGAAGAGCAGATGGAATTTATTCAGGAGGCTTACCGCTCTGCTCTGCATCTGCTCAACATCATTAATGACATTTTGGATATTGCCAAAATCGAAGCGGGCAAGCTAGAGCTAGAATTAGGACCCGTTAAGCTAGATGAGTTATTTAATGATGTAAATGACTTTACCATTACCCAAGCTGAGCAGAAAAACTTAAGCTTGCAGATTCAACTACCTGCCACCTCTGATGAAGTTATCGTCCATGGCAACTACCAGCGACTGCTACAAGTAATGTTGAATTTGGTTAGCAATGCCATCAAATTTACTCATGAGGGCGGCATTACCATTAGCACTGATGTCATTTCCAGAAAGGTTATATTTCAAAGTCAGGAACTCCCTGGTTTAGTGAAAGTGCGCGTAGCAGACACTGGAATCGGCGTCTCGCTAGACAAACAAGACAGACTGTTTCAATCGTTCAGTCAAGTGGATGGTTCTCGGACTCGCCAGTATGGCGGTACCGGACTGGGGCTAACAATCTCCCAAAAGTTAGTAGAGGCGATGGGGGGAACAGTCAATTTTTACAGCATGGGTGAAGGATTGGGCTCAACAGTCACGTTTACAGTACCGCTGTATCAACAACCAGTAATGGTTTCCACACCACCGGGTGATACCTTATTTGAGTTTTGACGCTTCGCTCTAGATGGGGAGTGTGTCAAACTGAAAGAGAAGTTACAGTCAAAAATGGGTTTCATGACAGAGCAACGGAGTGCCAAAGAATTATTCCAGGTTGCTTACGAAAATCGTTACACCTGGGATCGGGATTTTCCTGGCTACAGTGCGGATGTTCAAATCAAGCAGGGAGATGAAGTCTACACTGGCAAAGTTCGCATCAACCGGGACTTGAGTGTGGAAGTCACCGAAATTGAAGATGAACAGGTACAAGAGAGCATCTACACCCAACTGCGTGACGTTGTAACTCACCGCAAAAGGTCAGAGTTTGAGCAGGCTCATGGGAAAAACGAGTTTAGCTTGGGCAAGCAAGACGGGACTGGAGCAGTGGAGATCTTGGTCAAGGGTGACTCTATGGGTTCCAATTACAAAATCAGAGGAACTGAGATTTGCCAAGTTAGCCGGGTTATGGGACGGATGGCTTTTGTCATCGATACACACGACAGCTTAAACACTGGTAGAGGCTATGTAGCTACGCGGTACGATGCTGTCTTCCGTAATCCGCAAACTAACGAAGTTACCAATGTTCTCAATTTTGAGGACACTTACGAGCAGATTGGCGACTATTATGTGATGACCAAACAAGTCGTTAAATCTAATAAGGGCGGGGAGAAAATGACAACCGAGTTCAACTTCTCCAATGTGAGACTGCTAGAACCAGCTGCGGTATAGGTTTAGGCTGCTCTACAGTGCGGTTTTTCGTCGCGATAAGATCGATGTAATCAGCCTCGAAAAAATGATTTTTGTAAGATAAACAAGGTATCAAACAATGGAACTCACAACTGACAACGTAGAAACAGTTCTGGATGAAATGCGTCCCTACCTCATGTCTGATGGGGGCAATGTGGAACTGGTAGAACTAGATGGTCCAGTCGTGAAGTTGCGGCTTCAGGGAGCTTGTGGCAGCTGCCCTAGTTCAACAATGACACTGAGAATGGGTATAGAACGCCGACTGCGTGAAATGATTCCCGAAATTGCGGAAGTTGAGCAAGTGATGTAATGTGCTAGGGGTGGGAACTAGCGAGCAGATTTGCTTGATAGTGAGGTATAGGAATAGGATGGGGAATTGGATGTTGGATTGGATTTTCGCCCCATCACTCCATTACCCCATTACCCTATGCCTCATCCTCTCTACGTTGCCTTTATCTGGCACCAACACCAGCCGCTGTATAAAAGTCGTCGAGACAGAGTTCAACCTGCTTTCAGTCATTACCACCTGCCTTGGGTGCGTCTACACGGTACCAAAGACTACTTGGATCTCGTGTTATTGCTAGAGCGCTACCCTAAGCTGCATCAAACAGTGAACTTGGTGCCGTCACTGATTTTACAATTGGAAGATTATATTGCTGGTACGGCTCTCGATCCCTATTTAGCATTGAGCCTAACACCAACTGCACAGTTAGGTGGGGAACAACGGCAGTATATTGTAGAACACTTTTTTGACGCTAACTACTCGACTTTGATTGCTCCCCATCCCCGCTATGCTCAGTTGTACCAGCAACAACAGGAGAAAGGGCAGGGGTGGTGCCTAGAAAATTGGCAGTTGCAAGATTATAGCGATTTGTTGGCATGGCATAACCTGGCTTGGATTGACCCTTTATTTTGGGATGACCCAGAAATTGGAGCATGGTTGCAGCAGGGGCAAGATTTCACCTTAAGCGATCGCCAGCGAATTTACTCTAAACAGCGACAGATCCTCAGCCGGATCATCCCACAGCATCGGCAAATGCAGGAGGCTGGACAGCTAGAGGTGACAACTACCCCGTACACTCACCCGATCTTGCCCCTGCTAGCTGATACCGA
>JAFAVL010000527.1 GCA_019242465.1 Chroococcidiopsidaceae cyanobacterium CP_BM_RX_35
AGTAGCGGGATTGACCACGTGGACATCCCAATAGAGCCCCTCATTCAGACTTTCCCACGTCTCGCCCCCATCGCGACTGTGATAAACACCGCCTTCTTCCACACCAACATAAACAGCGCCTACAACTTGGGGATCTGGGGCAATGGAGCGCACATGAGGGATATGTGGTGGTGGCGGAAAAGTCCAGGTTTCATAGCCAGGGATACGTCGCATAGACTCACATGCTGTCCAACTTTCCCCTCCATCGTTGCTACGATACAGCAAGGCTGGAGATACCCCCAAGTACAATCGCCCATCCATTCGGGTATCAGCCGCAAAAGCCCAAACCTCCTCACTGACAGGGCGCTCATTCACTAATCGCCAACTATTGCTATCTGTCCTCACCCACAAAGCATTCTCTCGCGTTAGTGCAAATACCTTTTTCTGGGTAGATACTAAAAACGTTATCTCTGGCGGTCCAGCTTCCTTTTGGATATCTTGCGTACCGTTACCGAGCCGAAAAATGCCACTATCTGTGCCAATTAGGAGTTTAGACATAGTTTGTCTCCTTAGATACAGTTTCTGATCTCAATTTAAAAAATCCAAGTCAAGAGGTAACTTTTCTTGGGAGATGCCCCGATCGGGTCGAAACCAGGAGCGCCACGTGGACCCAACCACTGGTCTACTGATCAAATTGCCACGATCATTCTGAGTTTTTTTGCTCAGCTTGCTTATATGCGGCCCAACCACCATAGAAGGAAATATCGGGCCATTTGTGCTTTTCGACTAGCTCGCGAGGATAAAGCATAGCAGTCACTGCTCTCCCATCCTCCAAGATTACAGTGCCTGGATACATGTTGGGTGGTTCAGTCGAAAGCAAGTGATTGTACTGTTCTGATGTAAGTTCGTAAACTTCGCCCGGAATGCTAATTCCTCCCTCCTCTACCTCATAAATAGCTGGATGCCAGCCATCAACAGCAGCATGGAGACGGTACTTGGAGCGAGTTTGTGCAGACTCAATGAATTTTGCCGACTGAAGATTCTTGTGGTCTGGTTGACCCTTCAAAGCTGAACCGCAAATGAAGACTAGTTTCGAATTCAAGTTGATTTCTGTCATCTGATTCCTACACCGTTACCATTAAAACCGAATTTCTCCCCCAGAGAATATATTGCTATATGCTAGTATTTTGTATACAGTATACTACAATTAATAATTTTCACATTTCCCTTTGGCATCATTGCACTGGCATTTGCCGGGTTTCAATTTTTTTCTAGACGGCAAAACCAGAACTGACTGGTTTCTAAGGCTTGTGATGCTCGTGCCAATGGCGTGCAATATCAATCCGACGACATAGCCACACCTGCTCGTGTTGCTGGACATAGTCTAGAAATTGTGCCAGAGCAGCTGCCCGTCCTGGTCTTCCCGCTAGGCGACAATGTAACCCTACACTCATCATCTTGGGTGCAGCTTTACCCTCGGTATAGAGGACATCGAAAGCATCGCGTAAATAGGTAAAAAACTGATCCCCCGAATTAAACCCCTGGAAAGTTGCAAACCGCATATCGTTGTTGTCTAAAGTGTATGGAACTACCAGATGGGGTTTGCCGTAGTCATGTACCCAGTAGGGTAAGTCATCGGCGTAGCTATCAGCATCATAGAGAAATCCTCCTTCCTCCACCACCAATCGCCGGGTATTGGGGCTATTTCGTCCGGTATACCAACCAAGCGGGCGATGACCTGTAACTCTTGTGTGAATGGCGATCGCCTTCTGTAAATGCTGGCGCTCTGTCTCCTCCTCAAAGAACTTGTAGTCAATCCAGCGCCAGCCATGACTAGCAATTTCCCAATCAGCCTCCACCATTGCTGTAACGGCTTCAGGGTTACGCTCTAGTGCCATCGCTACGCCATAGACAGTTACCGGAATGCCCCGCTCCGTAAACATTCTATATAGTCGCCAAAAGCCAGCTCGACTACCGTACTCATAAATCGATTCTATGTTCGCATGCCGCGCTCCAAATAGCGGCTCGGCTCCGATGACTTCTGATAAGAATGCTTCAGCAGCGTCATCGCCATGCAAAATGCAATTCTCGCCGCCTTCCTCATAATTAATCACAAACTGCACTGCGACGTAGGCGCGATTTGGCCATTTAGGATCGGGTGTGGTGCGCCCATAGCCAACCATATCCCGTGGGTAATACTCAGGCATGTTTACTTGACTTTGCTGCGTTAACTATAAAGACAGGAGCGAACGCCTGTAGTCTCCCACCTTACCATCTGCCATTTAGGAATTGTATTTTGGTTGAGTTGCAACGTCTTCGACCCAGACAACGATGCTTTGACGATAATGCCAACCGCTAATCCTCTTCCGCCATTCATGAGCCAGTGCTGTTAGCCGCCAGCGTAGCCGTTAGCGTTAGACGGGTCTCCCGTCGCAGGCAACTAGCGTCCCCAGCTCCAAACCTTCGGTTATGGAGTGAGACGTAAGAGCGGTTTTGTTAAATTGCTGAGGCAAATCAGCCATCTGACTAATTTCACGTTAGTGGAGTTCAGTCTTTATTTTTCTTAATAACAAATACTTATATAATGGCTTTATACTTATCAATAGCAAGATAGTTTTAAATATAATCAATGTTCATAAAAGTTTATCTATGGCACTTATCTTTCTTGAGATTTAACATCTATTTTGAGAGGGTTTATGAAACTTGAGATTAAGGATGTCCTGTTTCTTGGGGAATTATTCTTCGCAATAACCCTGTTTATAACTATTGGGAGTTGCTATTATTACAACATTAAACATCACTCAAAATATTACAGAATCAGTAATAACAAAGCCATCCAAAGGTAATAACGCAAAAGATAGCTTCCACATGCTAGTTGCTAGCTTCTGCAACGACTACTAGACAAATTTTAGGTTGCTTTTGTTTGCAAATTGCTGTATCTAAACGAGAACTTCGGTATTTTGAGTAGCAGGTTTCGTAATTCTTCTTTTACTAAGAGCTTTTACCCCTCTTCAAGGCATTAGAAGTCAGTTTCTTCCTTATCAAGTCTATGCCAAATTCCAATCTTGGTCAGCCACTGACACTTTACCCAGGGCAACAATGCTTGGCTGGACAAAGCTACAATGTCAGTCATGCCTTTCCAACTCCAGATCTCGCTCTCTACAGAGTTGAATTGCTGTTTTTCTTCTACCTCCTGATGACACTCTTGGTAGGAATCTACCATACCTATCGCAGGATAGTACACCAGCGACGCACTCAAGCTTTGGAGAAAGTTTTTCGCCTCAAAGCTCCGTCAAGAGGCGTTTATTTTGGCAGCATGACTACAGCAACGACGAAAAGCCGAGTCTATGAGCCAATTTCTTTGCCGATTAGTAAGCCAGTTACAGATACGCTTTCGGCTCTAGATATTCCTTTGGGACAGGGAGGATTTGCCGGAGATTACATAGTGGGTTTGACTGTTGGCGATCAAGTCGTGATTGAGTTGAAATCTGAGAGGTTTGATACCTTCGTCTCGCTCTTAGCATCTGACGGTAGCACGGTGGGCGAAAATGATGGTCCTGGTGGCACGACAAACTCGCTACTGAATGTCTACATTCCTAAGTCTGGCAACTATACTGTACGGGTGCAAGCCTCTGGTAAAGCTAAAGCTGTTGGTCCTTTTACCCTTTTTGTCACGCGCCTGGGTTCGAAATCATATATTCAACAACTCTAAGCAAGTGCATCCCTTCTAGCCTTAGACATTTGCGTGAAAAAGAGGCATGTAAGTTAGAAGCAGCTCTGCAACTAAGGCTACTTTGAGTAAACCTCACAGCTGCTAAATTAAAATCGCTCTAATCTGTAAAAAAGACTGTTTTAACGAATTTTGTAGTGTAGTTACTGTATTTGATATTTTTACCGCTGGCTTTGCAGTACTATACAAATCAACGAGTTCAACCTACAAGTGATGAAATCCAAGTATTTAATCTTTATCGGAACAGCCTTAGTGGCGACAACCTGCAAAGTTGCGGCTCAATCAAGTAGCACCAGCACGGATGTCAAACTTTCACCGCCAGCTCAGACACTTCTATGCAAGGAATTCCCACTAAATTCCCGCTGCAGCAGTACGAATACACCAGCTAACAGTACACCTAGTAGTACAACTCCACCCACCAACCCTCCTACCTCCGAGCAGGAAACAGCACCAGCTGGCAATGACCATAATGGTACTACTCCAACAGGCACCAATCCTCCCAACAATCCCAGCACAACCAAGCCCGGCAGCACAACCCCTCCCGTTGGTACACCTCCAGCCCCCGCTTCACAGCAGAAACCTTATGTTACGCCGCAATAAGCTGGCGGTTTTCTTCGTCTTGCAAAGTGTCAGCTCTTTGTGAGCTAGGGCTTACAGCAAATCAAGATCTGGCAGATTCGTATTTTTCACTCTCTGTCGCGTTATTCTGCTCCATGAGCTTCAAGTTCCGAAAATGGACGCAAAGAGGGCTGGTTGCCTTGCTGCACCAGCCTGCTGGTGCAGTACACCTTGGTAATGGTCAGGTATCCTTTGACTATCCTCCCCTTCTAGTCAAAGCCACTACCACCTTTCCTGCTACTAAATATTGAGATTCAGTACTGGAAAAGTGTATTGAAACTTACATATGCAATTTTACTGAAGTAGTATACAGGGTTTATAGAACAACCGAATAACACAACCAGTCAGGCTTTGTAGTTCAGCTAATTACAATCACAATGGCTCATACAGACGTTCATGCTGAGCATGGCATTGTAGATAAGTCTATTCACTTACTTTATGGTTTAAACGACAAACCTCTGTTTAAAGAAGCACTGTTTGTTGCTTTCCAGCATGTTTGGGCAATATTTATTCCTGTGGTAACTCCAGGATTAAGGAGAATACGGCATGGATAACTTAAAGGTCATCATTATCGGAGCCGGGATGGGTGGCTTGGTAACTGGTATTGCTTTGCGTCAGGCAGGGTATGATGTTGAGATTTACGATCGCGTCAACGAACTGCGACCAGCAGGAGCGGGCATTTCTCTTTGGTCAAACGGCGTCAAAGTTATCAACCGTCTAGGTTTGAGCAAAGAAATTGCGCGCGTTGGCGGACAGATGGAGCGCGTGGCATACTACAGCAATACAGGAGAAAAACTCACTAATTTCAGTCTGCAGCCCCTGATCGAGCGTGTTGGGCAACGCCCTTATCCCGTTGCGCGTACTGATTTGCAAGGAATGTTGCTGAATGAGTTTGGAGTAGAAAACGTTCAGCTTAACTCTAAATGCGTTGCACTCAAGCAAGATGCCGACAGTGTAACTGCTGTTTTTGAAGATGGACGCCAAACTACAGGAGACGTGCTGGTTGCAGCAGACGGAACCCACTCTAGGACCCGAAGCTATGTTTTAGGTCATGCAGTTGAACGGCGCTATGTGGGTTATGTTAACTGGAACGGTCTAGTTCCCGCTAGTGAAGATTTGGCTCCCAAGAATAGCTGGGATGTTTATGTTGGCGAACACAAACGCGCCTCCATGATGCCCGTGGGAGGCGATCGCTTCTACTTTTTCTTTGACGTACCCTTGCCCAAAGGTACTGTGAGCCAACCTGAAACCTACCGGGAAGAATTGGCAAGCTTCTTCAAAGGTTGGGCAGCTCCAGTTCAAAGGTTGATTCAACGCCTCGATCCACTTAAGACCAATCGGGTTGAAATTCACGATATTGAACCCCTACAAACCCTGGTTCGCGGTCGCGTTGCTCTGCTTGGCGATGCCGGACACAGTACTGCTCCTGATTTGGGACAGGGTGGCTGTCAAGCGATGGAAGATGCCCTGGTACTGGCTACGTACTTACAAACCACCAATGTCAGCGTTGAAGATGCCCTCAAGCGTTACGAAGTTACCCGCAAAGATCGCGTTGCTGACGTGATTACAAGGGCGCGAAAGCGCTCCAACATGACCCACGGTAAAGAGCCAGAGAAAACCCAACAGTGGTATGAGGAACTCAAGCACGAAGACGGGACAGAAATCCTCGATGCCATATCAAGAACAATTCTGGCAGGACCATTGCACTGAAGGAGCAAGGATGGGAAAACTCACGACGCATGTGCTTGATACAGCTCACGGTTGTCCTGCTTCTGGTATGAGCGTAGAACTTTGGTCAATCAATGGTCAGTCTAGACAAAAAAGCTTGCTCAAAACGATAGTGACAAATGCAGATGGGCGTACCGATACACCCTTGCTAGTAGATGCAGAACTAACAGTTGGCATATACGAGTTGGTTTTCAAGGTTGGTGAATACTTTGCTCGTTTTTCAGATAGGTTGCCCGATCCGCCTTTTCTCGATCGCATCCCGCTGCAATTTGGCATTGCCGATTTGACCGCGCACTATCACGTACCACTTCTGGTTTCACCCTGGTCATATAGCACCTATCGGGGAAGTTGATACAGCATTTGGCAAGCCAGGCAACTGGGCACGAGGAATGAGATCATCGCCTGGTTTTCTCCCAGCTGCCAAACTTTTAAAAGCTAAACTGTAGCCTCACGTTACCAACGTATATGGGACCATTGCTTTTAAAGTTGTTCGCCCGCGTAATTAGGTAAAACGCGGGAACAACCGCAATATTATCAGTTAAGGGAAAATAGTAAGTCGCTTCAAAATCGTTCTCAATCCCACCATCACCAAGATTGGAGATTAAAAACTTCCGACCATCTAGAATTGAGAACGGAATCACATAAGATAAGGTTGCTAGTGCGCCCTCCTTCCCTAAATCAGGAAAAGCAAGCCCACCTTGAACGGCTTGTGCATTGACATCGCCGCGAGAACGGTTCAAGTTTCGCGGCGTTAAATGCGTGCTGCCGTAGGTATAACGCCCAAACACACCAAAGCCACGGGTGATCAACCAATCGAAGTTAGCCTCATAGGTATCAGCTGTGGCACTTCTGAGCGGACCACCAAAACCGTCATCTGCCTCGCCATAAAGTGGCTCTCCCTGCGGTTGACCAACCCGTCCAAATATCTGCTGGATGCGAGAACGGTTGTAGAGGAATCTGATATCGAAATTATTACTTGGCGAGAAGGTTGCCTCAGCTGTGGCAGAGTAATTGCCACCAAACACACCTCTAGTTGGATCGGAAGATGTCTGAAATATGCCACTAGGCAGAAAATCAGTGTTCTCACCAATGTAGCCAATATTGAGCTGAAACTGTTTACTTGGTTTCAGCAGCACAAATACTCCCGAACCACGATCGGCATTGTTTAGTAGAGTACTACCGCTAGAGTTAAAGCTACTTGCCCCCGTCAGAATAAACGTGAAGCGATTGTTATCAAATACACGATACCAGTTCAGCCGGGGTCCCACCGCTACCTGAATGTTTTTATTAACCGGGAAGGAATAGAACAACTCTGAGACGACAACTGTATTAACGCCATTGGGAGAAAAGCCAGACTGGTCAGTAAAAGGAACGCCAAACGTATTGAATAGACCCCCAGAAGCAAACTGGTTGGCAGGTGAGATGCCATTCCCTGCACGTAGCTGAGTAATTAAAGAGTCTTTGCCTGTAAACGAAGTGTTGAAGGTCAGCCATACATAATCACTGAAGGTAGTGTGGGGATTACCTACCCGTTGAGAAAGAGGTTTATTAGTAACAGGATCTCGCCCAGGCGTTCTCCCAGACAAATCACCATTGGCTGGCTCAACTGTACCAGGAGTAGTTTCTACTCTCACTGGTCGAGGAGAAGCAGCAGTAGTGAGGTTGAGGAAGGCAAGACCATTGAATTTCGTCGTTGTGGAAAACTGGTTGACCTGTAGTTGAGCCGTGCGGGCTTCCAGCACATCTACACGTCCTTTGATAGTCGCCAATTCAGCCCCAAACTCTGCCTGTAGCCGCCGGACAGTCGCTATGTCTTCTTGGCGAACCAAGCCAGATGTTCCTGCGGCAATCAATTCATTGACCCGATCCAGGCAAGCATTTAACCCAGCGGCGAATTCATATCGCGTCATCCCTCGGTTGCCTCGATAGGTACCATCTGGATAGCCAGCAATGCAACCGTAGCGCTCTACTAGAGACTGCAACGCCTGGAAAGCCCAATCTGTGGGTTGCACATCTGATAGTTGAGAAACTGAGTTCACCTGCGACATTGGCGAGTTCTCTTCAGCATCCTGTCCCTTCAACGGGTTTACCTGTTCTGGAGCAGTTACATCGACATCGGTTGGAATCGGAGGTAGTAGCTTTGTGTCTTTTGGCGTTTCAGCCGCCATGACTGAAGACGAGTTCAGAAAGGTACTCCAGATGAAAACCGATGTGATCGCTAAAAAATTCCATACGATGGTTGTTTTGAACATTACCCCTCACACTTAACAGACACCTACACCACATTGCATACGGTATACTTCGTATAAACAGCTGTTTGTATAATAATATACAAAACACAATAATAGTAACACTGTATTAAATAATGCTGCGTGGGCAAAAATACTAGCGAGTATTGCTGTGGGTTAAAGTAATTAAAAGCACATTCTCAGAGAAATAAAGATTGTTTTTAAGCTCTTGTGACATCTGAATGCCTGGGGTGCCACCTTATAATGGTCCAGTTAGAGCGAAGCTGACATGAGGTGTCATCTGGCGAATTAGTGGCAGTGATGTAACTTTCTCAAAAGCTGAGAAGAATTGGGAAAGTGACTATAATTTCCAAAACATAAAAATTTAATATAAGTATTTGCCCTTATGTAGGATAAGGTCGGTTCCTAAGGTGTTGACTGAATGCTATAAAACCCCGAAGCAACGCTATTAAGTATCATTTGAGCTATTAACCATTCCTGCGATATGTTTATAGAGGGGTCACCGTGCCAAAAAGGTAAAAACTTACGCGCTTGGCTGAAAGCTTCTCCAAACAAGCTTTTTAATCAATCCCTGTTGCTACTGAGTGTCAGATTTAACCTTCTACTCAACAATTCGCTGTTGTCGCAGCTGTGCCATTAGCTCACTGATGAAATTCACAAACGCACGAACTTTTGCCGATAGGTGCCGTCGTATGATGTCACAATCATAGCTGACTTTGATAACCTCGAAGCGTACAAGCAATAT
>JAFAVL010000555.1 GCA_019242465.1 Chroococcidiopsidaceae cyanobacterium CP_BM_RX_35
GGGTCCCCTTTGGGGATTAGGGGCAAGGGGGGGGAGCGGGTGGTGCTAGGTTCTGGCTTTTGATCTAAACGCACGCGGTAGTAATTGGCTTGCGCTGCCAGCACTGTACCCAGTAGGGGTGTTGATGCTTCTGAATCTGGGGAATTCTTCATGCCGGGGCAGCTGGACGCCGCACTTGCAGAACAAAATAGTCAGCGCAGTCTGTAATCTGCTCAATCTTGTAACCTGCCACAATCAAGCTATCGGGCACCTGCTCGATTGGTTCTCCTGGATCTAGCCACACTTCCAGCAAGGCACCAGGTGCCATTTGTTCCAACCGGAGTTTAGTCCGAACAAAATTGAGCGGACAGGGGGTGCCGCGTAGATCCATCTGGGCATCGTTTGCCGCTTGAATTTCTTTATTCATCTTTGGAACAGATTTCCCAAGAAGCCTTCTAAACCACCTTTACCAGTGCGATCCCCTTTAATTTTAGCTAGCTTTTCTAGCAGTTCTCGTTCTTCAGGGGTGATGCGATTAGGAATGTCGATTAAGATCGTGAGCAGATGGTCACCGCGACTTACCGGGTTTCCCAATCGCGGTACGCCGCGATTTTCCAACGTCATTACTGTGTTAGGCTGTGTCCCCGCTGGGATCAAATGTTCCACTGGTCCATCTACTGTATTTACCTCCAAGCGACAGCCTAAAATTGCTTGGAGGTAACTGATTTTGATTGCCGATAGGATGTTAATCCCATCTCGCTGGAATTCAGAACTCTCATTGACAAACAAGTACACGTATAAATCTCCAGCTGGACCACCACGTTGCCCAGCGTCCCCTTCATTAGAGATCCGCAAGCGGGTGCCATTGTCCACCCCTGCTGGAATAGTCAGCTTGAGCTTTTTGGTCACTTGATGTGCGCCCTTGCCATCACAGGTATCGCACTTTTCCTCAATCGTCTGTCCTGAGCCACTACAGGTAGGACAAACAGAGACTTGGGTAAAACTGCCAAAGGGTGTTCTTGTGACGCGACGCACTTGACCCGAACCACTACAGGTTGAGCAGGTACGGGACTTGGTGCCTGGCTTGGCTCCAGAGCCACCACAGACCTCGCAAGTTTCTAGATGAGAAATGCGAATTTCCTTCTCTCCACCAAAAACTGCTTCCCGAAATTCTAATTTCAGGTCTAAGCGCAAATCATCGCCGCGAACGGGACCACTGCGCCTATTCGAGCGTGTTTGACCTGGCATCCCGCCAGCAAAGCCGCTAAAGAAGCTCTCAAAAATATCGGCAAAACCGCCCATATCGCCCATATCGCCGAAGCCTGCTCCTGCCCCAGCTGCCACTCCGGCTTCACCAAAGCGGTTGTAACGTTCGCGGAGTTCTGGCTCTGAGAGAACCTCGTAAGCTCGGTTAATCTCCTTAAAGCGCTCCTCCGCACCAGGTTCCTTGTTCACGTCAGGGTGGTACTTCCGGGCTAAGCGGCGGTAGGCACGCTTGATTTCTTCTTTATCTGCGTCACGAGAGATACCCAGAGTTTCGTAATAATCGCGGGCCATAGAGCGCTGCTTTAGTAGTAAAGACGGGGAAAATGGTTTTCAGTTGCGTTAGATGGTTCTATCATCAATCTAGACTAAGAACCCCATTCACAGCAAGGATGCGAATAGGGTTAGATGCTAGAAGTTGCAGATCAAAGTTTAACCAAAAATTCCCTAACACCTGCTGCGTTATTCAATTGCTTCGTAATCGGCAACCACCGTATTGTCATCGCTTTCAGCAGATGATGCCTTCTTTTGCTCTGATACAAAAACTACTGTGGATGTGCCTGCTTCACTTCCTGCTTGCCGATAAACCTCAGAACCAATGGCAAATAGTGCTTGTCTAAAACTTTCCACCTCCTGCCTTACCGATTTTACCGTAACAGTAGGGTCAACGAGTAGAGCTTTCAACCTTGTCATCTTCTCGCTAGTCTCAACTTTGAGTTCATCACTGAAGAAGTTCCCGTTATCATTTAAAGTCGATTCATAACTGTAGAACAAAGTGTCTGCTTGGTTTCTCAATTCAATCAACTGCGTGCGCTGCTGATCTTGCTCTGCATACACTTGGGCTTCTTGCTGCATACGTTCTATTTCGGCGCTGGTTAAGCTGCCAGTATGCGTAATCCGAATGCTCTGCTCTCGACCAGTGCCTTTATCTTGAGCCGAAACTTTCAAAATCCCGTTGACATCAATTTCAAAAGCCACTTCAATTTGAGGGACGCCACGTGGAGCGGGGGGAATCCCTGTTAGCAGAAACCTGCCTAGACTTTTGTTATCTTTCGCCAGCACACGTTCGCCTTGAAGGACTTGAATTTCCACTGAAGTTTGTCCATCGGTTGCTGTGGAAAACACTTGCGACCTACTAGTAGGAAGTGTGGTATTGCGCTCAATAATTTTGGTAAAAACTTCTCCTAGAGTCTCTATTCCCAACGATAGGGGTGTCACGTCCAGCAGCAACACATCCTTCACCTCGCCATTCAGCACTCCTGCTTGGATAGCTGCCCCTAGCGCTACAGCTTCGTCTGGATTGACCGAACGCTCAATGGTTTTACCACCAAAGAACTTTTGTACTGCTTCTTGGACAGCAGGAATTCGGGTTGAGCCTCCTACTAAGACGATCCGGTCAATCTCTGATGGCTGTAGAGCGGCATCTTTCAGCGACTGAGTCATAGGTTCGATGGTGCTTTCAATCAGGTGACTAACCATTTGCTCAAATTTGGCGCGGGTCAGTTCCATTTCCAAATGCTTTGGTCCTGTCTCATCAGCTGTGATGAAAGGCAGGTTAATCCAGGTATTTCCCAGGCTAGAGAGTTCGATTTTAGCCTTTTCAGCGGATTCCCGCAGACGCTGTAGAGCCATTTTATCTAGAGAAAGATCAATTTTCTCTTGTTCTTGGAAGCTCGAAATCATCCATTTCACAATACAGTTGTCAAAGTCATCTCCACCGAGCTGGTTGTTGCCAGAAGTGGCATTAACTTCAAAAACACCATCCCCTAATTGCAGAATTGAGACATCGAATGTGCCGCCACCTAAGTCGAAGACCAAGACTTTCTGCTCCTGCTCCAGCTTATCTAAACCGTAGACAAGGGCAGCAGCAGTTGGCTCATTGATGATGCGCAGCACTTCTAGTCCTGCGATTGTGCCTGCGTCTTTGGTTGCTTGCCTTTGAGCATCTGTAAAGTAAGCTGGTACCGTGATCACTGCCTGTTTGACAGTCGCACCTAAAAAACTTTCTGCGTCCTGCTTCAGCTTCTGCAGGATCATGGCAGAGATTTCTTGAGGAGTGTAATTGCAACCGCGAATTTGGACATCCACAGTGTCATCTCGACCCTTAACACACTTGTATGGGACCCGGCTGCGTTCTGCTGCCGTTTCTCCCCAACGCCGACCGATAAACCGCTTGATA
>JAFAVL010000611.1 GCA_019242465.1 Chroococcidiopsidaceae cyanobacterium CP_BM_RX_35
TGAAGTGCCAAAAGGCTAAGCTAGTAGCCTTGGCAGTAGAGGCAAACAAAAAAATACTCAAGCAGCTAGGAAGAAGCCAGCGCACTTTCAGCACCATATCTTTTGAGTTGTGAGGATAATTCGGTTAAGCCTTAAAAGAATACTTCCCTTAGAGTTCCTCGACACACAGATAGCCCTATATTTTGTCTAAAGTTTTAATGCACACCTTGTGGCTTTGTGGGGAGTGTCAAGGTAATGAAAACGGCAAAACACCTTGGCTAAATTGTATACTTACTGTGTTACTAGCGACGCTGGATGATAGCATCTTTCAGTTGATTGGTATCATAAGTGGAGATCAAGCCTCAGATCGCTAGTGTAAGTATCTGATGGCTTTATGAATGAGGCGATGCGTGTATTAGTGGTAGAAGATGAACCAGGTATTGCTCAGTTTGTCTGTCAAGGGCTGAGGGAAGCTAGCTATGCAGTGGATCTTGCTAGCGATGGGGCAGAAGGACTAGATTACGCTTTAGCAGCTGAGTACGATGCAATTGTCCTGGATATCTTACTACCACGGATAGATGGTTTACAACTGCTAGAGAAACTGCGATCGCACCGCATCAAAGCACCAGTTCTACTGCTGACTGCTCTCGATACAGTGGAGAACCGCGTCAAAGGTTTAAATGCTGGTGCTGACGACTACCTAATCAAGCCGTTCGCTTTCTCGGAGTTGCTGGCTCGCATCCGAGCGCTGCTGCGCCGTCCACCCTTACAGGTAGAAGCTGTCTTGCGCGTAGGCGAGCTAGAGATGGACACTAGTCGCCGGGAGGTACGCCGCGCTGGACGCCTAATCGAACTTAGCCAGCGTGAGTTTGCTCTCTTAGAATACCTAATGGGTCATCCCTGTCAGGTTCTGACTCGCACCCAGATTGCTGAGCATGTCTGGAACTTCGACTTTGCCAACGATTCCAATGTTGTGGATGTCTATATCGGCTACCTGCGGCGGAAGTTAGACCGAGGGTTTAACCATTCATTGATTCACACCTTGCGCAGCGTAGGCTATCGGCTAGCCCCTAGAGAAGATGCGTAGCCTGCGACGACGCCTTGGTTGGGGAACTCTCCGCCTGCGCTTGACGCTTTGGTACGTGCTGATACTAGGATTGTCGCTACTCATATTTAGCGGCTACCTATACCTCCAGCTAGAACACAGTCTGATAGCTCAAACCGATGTTGAATTGCGAATAGCATATGCCCAAGCAGCCGCTGACTTAGAAGATGAGGATGGGAACAATCCCGGTGCGTTCCCAAATACCGAGGACTATCAGAATACGGGGCGTCACTTGAGTGAAGCGAGCTTTGCTGTACGCCTCATCACCTCAAAAGGAAAGGTGTTGAATGGCTTTGGCAAATACAGGGAATTGCCTACCTGGTTACCGACAGTGCCTGGCTATGCCTCACTAACAGCAGGCGCAACCGACTGGCGCATATATAGCAAAAAGCTCAAAGTTGACGACCGTCTGACTAATTATTGGCTACAGGTAGGGCAATCTCTATCATCGGTACGGAAGATTTTGGCAAGCTTATATGAGCAAATCTTTCTCGGTCTGCCTCTGGTAATGTTGCTAACAGGGTTAGGCGGACTCTTCTTAGCTAGTCGAGCGCTACGTCCTATAGACCGGATTACCCAAACAGCACAAGCTATTAGTGCCAACGATCTGACCCGACGCATCGGCTACCAAGGCTCAGCCGACGAAGTGGGAAGATTAGCCATCACCTTTGACCGGATGCTGGACCGTCTCCAAGCTGCTTTTAACCGAGAACGACGTTTCACTGCCGATGCTTCCCACGAATTGCGCACGCCACTGACAGTAATTAAAGGTCGCATTAGTGTGACCTTGAGCCGAGCGCGTACTGCTTTGGAATACGAAAACACGCTAAAAGCCCTAGAGCAAGAGGTAGATCGGCTGATCCGTCTTAGCACTGACCTACTGTTGCTCGCTCGGCTGGAGCAAGGTTATCTTCGCTTTTCAAGTTCAGCTTTGGATTTCAGTGACCTACTTGACACAATCCTAGAGCAGGTACAACCCCTGGCAGAGATGCGCCATATTACCCTAAGTGGAGACATTCAATCGGGTTTATCTATTCACGGTGATTTGGACTATCTGATCCGGCTGTTCTTGAACTTGCTAGATAATGCTATTAAATATACACCAATAAGGGGTAAAATCACGGTGCAAGCAGCAGTTCAGGGAGCTGAGGTGCGCGTGGCAGTTAGCGATACTGGACCGGGCATTGCACCAGAGCATTTGCCGCATCTATTTGAGCGCTTTTACCGCGTGGAGACCGACCGCTCCCGGAGTACAGGCGGTGCTGGGTTGGGACTGACCATTGCTTGGGAGATTGCTTATGCTCATGGAGGCACTTTGTCAATCCAGAGCTACCTAGGCAAAGGCACTACTTTCACCGTCTGCTTGCCAGTTCAAAGATAATAAGACTCTTATCATTCCCTCACTGTTTTCACAATCTCAGAAGAACTGGCGATGCTCCATGGTGTTTCAAGGACTCTGCCTACGCCCTCCCGGATGACCACCGGCTCTCTGGGGCGTCAACAGGATACAGCCAATGATGAAAATTGCGATGATCAAAGAGGAGCTGATGCGGCTGAGGTTGAGTCCGCCGCTGGCAATGGGCTTGGTGAGAAGATCACCAACGGTTGCACCGAGCGGACGAGTGAGGATGAACGCGGACCAGAACAACAAGGCAGGGGAAGCCTTCGTGTAGAAGTAGGCGGCGGCGACAAGCACCAATGCACCAGCGAAGACGATTGCCCCACCTTCATATCCGAGTCCGGAATCATCAGCCAAAAAATCGCCGAGAGCGGTTCCGAGTGTGTTCGAAGAGAGAATTGTCACCCAATAGAATATTTCTACCTGGCGCGAGGCGATGTAGTTGAACGATATAGAGCCCATGGAGAATCGCCACAGTCCGAGAACGATCATCAATATCGTGAAGAGTATAAGTGAGCCTCCTATGTAGCCGATCCCAAGTGAGCGATCCGCATAGTCTGCCATTGTCGTTCCGGCAGTAGTGGTGGCGACGATGACGGCCCAATACAGGAAAGGATGAAAGGATTTGGCAGCGATTTGAGCTGCGACCGTGACAATAAAGAAAGCGAAGAAAACGGCACTGCTGATGGCGTAGCCGAGATTCATCGTCATGGAGAGGGCATCGCCGCCCGTTTCCCCCAGCGTCGTCGCAGCTATCTTGATGATCCAAAAAGCTAGAGTGACTTCGGGAACCTTGCTTAAACGAATTTTAGAAGATCTATTCATACCGCAGGCTCTCCATCGTTCGACGTCATCAGTTAATTTTACTGAAATGCTTTAGATTTGAATTGCACCATTCTAAGAGTAAAAATACAGATTAAGAAGGAGATGAGATAACGATAAGAAGGTTCTTATTTTTATAGTTTTTAACAAGTGCAATGGACTTAGAGATATTGGACCAGGCATTCCATCAAAGCGTTTGCCGCATCTATTCGAGCATTTTTAATGTGTGGAGGCTGATTGCTCTCATAGCACAGGCGGTGCTGGGCTGGAACTCGCGATCGCTTGGGAGATTGCTTAGGTTCATGGGGGCACTTTGTCAGTGCAGAGTCAGCTGGGTCAGGGCAATACTTTCACCGTCCACCTGCCAGTTCAAAAATAAGAGCTTTCTTATCATCTTCTCACCATATTCATAATTTTCTCTAGTATCTTGAAAGTCAGGGAAATAGGGTATTTTTTCTCGATTAGATAGTCCCATCTTTAATAGATTGGACGTAGTTGTGGCGGTGATCATTAAGAAGCTTCTTATCATTCCCTCACTATCTTCATAATTTACCAAGGCATTGTGAAAGTAGTGAGACACATCACTTTTTTGAACCAAATACTTCAGCAAAGAGTTAACCATGATTAATAGGATTGTGGGATTTGTTAGTGCCGCCGCTTTAATTATAGGCATGACTGGTATAGAGGTCAGTGTTAGTCGCCCGGCTCATGCCGCCATGAGGAGTAGCTCCTCAAATTCCATCCAGGTTCCAACCTCGGTCAGCCAGATAGGTGAGTATGGAGAGAATATCTATGACGCGGCGAAGGTGAGCAATTGGACACAGGCAAGCTCCAATCTTACATCTCTCAAGGAGACAGCAAAGAGACTGGATAACGAGACCAGCATGGGAATCAATGAAAATCCGAATGAAGATCAGCTTGATGTAGCGAGCGCGGCTCTTAATAAATCGGTTCCAGCTAAGGATCAGCTAGCAACAATGCGCTCTGCTAATCGGGTGACGCTGCTCGCAGCCAACCTATCCAACATGTTCAATCCCCAAGTGCCAGTGCCAGTGGTTAAGCTTGACTATTACGGTCGTCAGTTAGAGGTTGGGGCAGCGGCGAATAGCATGACCCAGCTCCAAGAAACGGCCAAAGACATTAGTCAAACCTGGAATGCTGTGCGCCCAGTAGTTGAGTCTCATGGTGGCTTAGCCCAAGCACAAAAATTCGATCGTCTGGTAGTGCAGGTTGAGGCAGCCAAGTCACTTAGTCAGTATAGTCGTCTTGCTACTCCTTTCCTGAATCAAGTAGATAATCTCGAACAGATCTTCACGAAGTGAAGCTTTCGACGCACAACTAGTCCTGCAAGCCCTGCAATTTTTAGCGGTCATTTAGAGAAGTTTAAATTGCTTTAAATGAATCAGATTGCGCTAGCCTCAGCTGCCTCTAGCAAACAAGCTGGATCCATAATGGCGATTAAGAAATTTAAAGCGACACCAATCTTTCCCAAACTGCTTTTATTAGGAGTAAGCTGTGGATCGT
Source organism: Chroococcidiopsidaceae cyanobacterium CP_BM_RX_35 (assembly GCA_019242465.1). The sequence continues at coordinate 4,830 of JAFAVL010000611.1, forward strand.
TACTTCTGCTAGCAGCTTGTCAAGCTTCGTCTTCCACTCCTGCCAATACCGGGTCGTCTCCTGCCCCAGTTCGCTTGCCTATTGTTAGTGTGCAGCGCCAAGACTTACCCGTTGTGGTCAGCCTCCCCGGTACCGTGAGTGCTCTACCTAGTGAGGCAGTCAAGGTCAGCCCAGTTGTGCCAGGGAGAATCATTGCTATTCCAGTAGTTCCGGGTCAGCGTGTGCGTCGTGGTCAGGTCATCGCTCAGCTCGATAGCCAGCAGCTAAAAGAACAGCTATCCCAAGCAAATGCTGCTGTGAAGGTTGCAGAACATAATGTTGCTCAAGCCCAGGCTAATTTGGTCCTGGCGACTAGCAACTTAGGACGCTATCACACCCTCTACCAGCAAGGGGTCGTATCTCAACCAAACTTTGTTACTTATCAAAATCAAGCGGCTGTTGCTCAATCCCAACTAGCTGCTAACCAGTCGCAGGTGAAACAGGCCCTTGCCTCCCGTTCCCAAGCCTTGACCCAGTTGAAATACACGGAGGTCCGCAGTCCAATTTCTGGAATCGTCGCTAATCAATTACTTCAGGTCGGTGATACGGCGGCTGGGGCTGGGGCAAGTCCGTCTACGCCAGTACTAGAGATCGTCAACCTGGATACGGTAATGATCAACTCCAATCTACCTGCCGATCAACCTGCCAACATTCATGTTAATCAAAGTGCCCAGATCCGCAGTGTTGCTCTGCCGGGGGTCACTTTTGATGGGAGAGTCACTGCCGTCAGCCCAGTTGTAGATCCTAGAAGCAATACGCTGAATATCCAGATTCGCACTCCCAATCCATCAAAGCAGTTGAAAGTGGGTCAAGTGGTAGGTGTCTCGATTGCGACAGGTGTACACGATGGAGCGCTCACTGTGCCTCAAACTGCTTTAGTTCCAGACCCAAAGCATTCTCAGGGAAAGATGGTTTATACCATCCGAGCTGGCAAGGCTCAGCCCATCCAAGTTAAGACTGGCATTGAGCGGAATGGACAAGTCGAAATCTTGAGTGGGCTACAGGCTGGTGAAACAGTTGTCGCTAAGGGGGCATACGGTCTTCCTGATGGTACTCCCATAGAAGCTGTGGCGGAGGCAAAACAGTGAACCGTTTCACCAAACTGCTGCAATCTCAGGCCAAAGCCATTTATCTGGTCTTCATCCTAATTGCTTTAGCAGGTCTCTTGGCCTTCTTAAATTTGCCCTCCGGCGTGTATCCAGAATTATCCTTCCCTCGGATTTCCGTGATTGGGTCGGCTGGCGACAGCTCACCGCAGCAACTCGTGCTGACACTCACTCGTCCTTTAGAGGAAGCTGTGACTCAAGTTTATGGAGTGCGCTGGGTGCGCTCCAAAACTATCCGGGGTTCAGCCGAACTCTCTATTGAGTTTCAGGAGGGGACTGACATGCAGCACGCTATGCAGCAGCTACAGTCTCGCGTTGGGGAGATACGTAGCACTCTGCCTACTGGTGTGAATCTCAACATTGAGCAGGTAACCCCGGCAACTTTTTTCCCGGTACTCACGTACAATGTCAGCTCAGACACCCTGACACTAGCAGATCTCCGTACCATTGCCCAGTACCAGATTCGACCAAATCTGGCTCAAGTGCCGGGAGTAGTCTTAGTCCAGATCCAGGGAGGAGATATCTCCGAGGTGGAAGTGCAGATTGACCCGGCTAAACTCAAAAGCTACGGTCTGAGTCTCACCCAGATTGCCAATGCCCTACAGCGCTCGAATCAGGAGCTTGCAGTGGGTAAGATAGATAAGCTCTACCAGCAGAACCTAGTTGTTGCGGCTAATCAGGCGCTCAACCCTGCCGAGTTAGCGGGCGTTGTGGTGACAACCATTGGTCCAGGTAAACCGATCTTCTTGCGAGATCTGGGGCAGATTTCACTCGATCATGCGGTTCCAACCCAAATAGTCAGCGTACATGGCAAACCAGGATTGACAATCAATATTTTTCGTCAGCCCAATAGTAATGTGGTTACAGTTGGTGACGGAGTGCGTAAAGCACTGAAGTCCCTCCAGGCTAAACTGCCCCCCGGAATTTCAATCCTACCGGCTTACAACGAATCGGGCCTGGTTGTTGATGCCATTGCCAATGTGCGCGATTCTATCGTCATTGGTATCGTTCTCATCATCATTGTGCTGTACGTCTTCCTACGTGAATGGCGCAGTACAGTCATTGCCGCCTTGACCATCCCCTTATCGTCACTGGCAGCCTTTGCGGTTCTGGCAGTGTTGCATCAGAGTCTCAACCTGATGTCTCTGGGAGGGCTAGCCGTGGCTATTGGGCTGGTGATTGATGATGCCATTGTGGTGATTGAAAATATCGATCGGCAGCTACAAAAGAAACTCAAACCAAGCGCAGCTGTGGCAGCAGCAATGGCGGAGTTAGCGGCTCCAGTGACTAGTTCTACAGTCACAACCGTGGCAGTTTTTTTACCCTTGGGTCTTTTATCAGGAGTGGCAGGTCAGTTTTTTATTAGCCTCACGATTACCCTGACCGCTGCGGTCGTCTTCTCGCTGCTGCTAGCCTTGACTCTGACTCCCTTATTAGCTGCCCGATGGCTTAATAGTTTTGAAACTCCTAAAGAGCTGACAATTATCGGGCGTCTAGACGCTTGGTATGGTCAGCTGTTGCGCCGGGTGTTGCGCAAGCCACTTTGGGTGGGCTTAATCGCCCTCTTCCTGCTTGTAGTAGGAGTGGGAATCTTTAGCAAACTGGGTTCAAGCTTTTTGCCGGAATTTGATGAAGGCAGCTATATCTTTGATTACTTAGCGCCACCAGGCACATCCCTGGCTGAAACTAATGTCCTAGCAAGTAAGCTGGAAACGATTCTGGCTAAAACCCCTGAGGTAGTCACTTGGACTAGGCGCACTGGGGCAGAAAATGGAATCTTCGCCACAGCTCCTAATACGGGGGATATTCAGGTCATCCTCAAACCTCAGAGCCAACGCCATAAGAGTGTCTTTCAGATCTTTAAGGAGCAGCGCCAAGAGACGGCGCAGCAGGTTCCTCAATTGTTTGCTGATTTCCATCAGATTCTTCAGGACGAACTCAACGACCTCTCCGGTTCGTCAACTCCCATTAAAGAGCGCATCTTTGGTCAAGACTCAAGCGTTCTGCGTACTCTTACTACCCAAGTACAGAACCGTATCCAGAATATCTCTGGGTTAGTAGATGTAAACACGACAGGTACAGTATCGATCCCCCAACTTGACGTACATGTTAACCCGATGCAAGCGGGTCAGTTGGGTCTGACGCCAGATGACGTGGCACTCCAGGTTCAAGATGCGCTATTCGGTAACGTTGTCACTCAGCTTCCCCAAGGCGATCACTTAGTAGGCGTGCGCATACACTTTTTGGATAGCGTCAACTACAATCCCCAGCAACTTGCCCAACTGCCAATAGTTGGTACGACTGGTCAAATGCTTCCCTTATCAGCCATAGCCACGATTGTTCCCGGCACCGCCGAGGAGGAGATCTTGCGCGAGAATCAGCAGCGATACGTCGAGGTCGTAGCCGATTTACAGGGACGAAGCCTAGGTGCAGTGCAGCCAGAGATCGACAAACAACTGAAGGCTCTACAGCTACCTGCGGGCTACTCCCTGTCCAAGGGTGGACTTTCTAAAAGCCAACAGCAAGCGTTTCAACAACTGCTGCTCGTCTTGGGGCTGGGCATTTTGCTGGTTTACATCGTGCTCGTCATTCAGTTCCGTTCCCTCACTCAACCTCTGGCTATTTTCACGGCTCTTCCCCTGGCTCTGTTTGGAGTAGTACTAGCGCTGTGGCTAACACACACACCCCTAAACATTTCATCGTTTATGGGAATTATTTTACTGGTAGGGCTAGTGGTTAAAAACGGCATCATCTTACTGCAGTACACAAATTCCTTGCACTCAGAAGGCATGTCTCTAGAAGCAGCACTGGTTCAGGCTGGGGAAGTGCGCCTCCGACCGATCCTGATGACAACGCTCTGCGCCATCCTAGGTCTGCTGCCCCTGGCTCTAGGTATAGGTGCGGGGTCAGGGTTACAACAGCCATTGGCGATCGCTGTGATCGGTGGGCTTTCTCTCTCCGCCATTTTCACCCTGATATTTGTGCCAGTTGTCTTTCGAGTCATCTCCCAATTTCATGTTCCTAAACCTAGAGTCAGAATCTGGCGACACTAGATGCTAAAAGGTCTTTCAGTTTCTCAAAGTAGCCGCCCATAACGGCTCAACTACGAAGGCAAGCTCAATCACACTACTTTTCTCATTTTTTACGAGGTAATTTGTATGACATTCTCAAAAACTGCCATTGTGATCGCGATCGCTACAGTAGGCACACTACTACTGCCTACTGCCAGCTTTGCTGCTGCTCGCATTACTGCCGCCCAAGCTGAGACTGCTGCCCTTGGTCGTATCCCTGGCAAAGCATTATCGGCTAAGTACGAATATGAAGATGGTCGTTGGCAATATGCTGTCCTCGTACAGCAAGGTCGTGACCTCTACGAGGTTGAGGTGAACGCCCAGAACGGGCGAGTTATGGACTCCGAGCGGACAACCGCAGCAGAGGAGAGGTCGGAAGCGACCAAAGGAGGACACGACTAAAAGCCCAATTTTTTACCTTAATTAGAATTGTTTGCCCTACATAAAGAACCGAGGACAAACATTCTAGCTATAAATTGCGGCATTTATTGCAAAAATCATTAAGCGAGGAGAATAACAATGATCGAACTTCAAGCATTATATCAAGGCTGTTTGTTAGAAGTTATTCCGCAACAAAATGGAAGTTATAAATGCTATTGCATACCACCAAGTATGAGTGGCACTTACGTTTGCGAAAACGATTTTCAAACAATTGATGGAGCCATGGAAGAAGCTAGAGCTAAGGCAAGAGAAATCAGCTTGGATAACTTGCTCTTCGAACACATCATCAGTTCCTTAATCAATAAATCTGGTCAAACAATTTGCCCAAGCGACCTTGAGCAATCGAGTTAGGGAAACAACCGTATGGTACTTTTAAGTACGATTACCGCGAGCATTGCCCTGGAGAAAATATGATGCAAATCCTCGCCATATCTGGTAGCCTTCGTGCGGGTTCGACCAACTCTCATCTTCTTCGCGCTGCGGCATCTTTGGCTCCTGAGAACTTGAATTTCACGTTCTATCATGGGTTGGCAGACCTTCCTCATTTCAGCCCCGAACTAGACGAAAACCCACCTGCATCCGTTACTCTTCTGCGCGAACTACTCCAAGCAGCCGACGGCGTACTTATCTGTACTCCAGAGTATGCCTTTGGGGTACCAGGGTCCCTCAAGAACGCGCTTGACTGGACCGTGTCTACATGCGCCTTTTCAGACAAGCCAGTAGCAGTCATCAGCGCCTCCTCCACCTATATGGGTGGAGATAAAGCACACGCATCTCTTCTACTAACGCTAACTGCATTAGGGGCAAATATCCTGGAGTCAGGAAAGCTAATTATCGCAGCCATTCGCACAAAAATGAATCCTGACGGTGAGGTAACAGACTCAGCGACGGTACAAGCGCTCAAATCGGTTGTTGCTGCCCTAGCGCAGGCAATCATCGCGTCTAAAGCTATATGGTGAACACATCATTGCGGCTTTAATTACCTCTGCCCAAAATCGCATTAAGATTGCCTCAATGGTCCTCACATCTCACACTACCCTCCGCGCTCTGGACGATGCTCTTCTTCATGGACAAGTCAAGAAAATTGCTGGGATTTATGATCAGACGCAGATGTCGGAGATAGTCAAACGGTGGCAAAAATCGCAGAAAAGTGCTGGGGTTGCCCAAACGTTTGAGGAGGTGGCGAGTACACTAGTGGGTAAGAAATCAACCCCATACAAAGCCAATAGTAAACACAATTTTATGCATAACAAAGTTGTAGTTTGTGATGACGCTGTGGTTACTGGCAGCTTTAATTTCTCTCGAAGTGCAACTCAAGGCTTCGCCGGAGGTAGCAAGGCGCGACTTCCTTGAGCAAGCTCAAAATGCTGAGAATATGCTGGTGATCCACAATCAAGCGTTAGCAGATCAATACAGTACATACATTGACGAACTGGTCACACAGTACAAATAACCGAGTTCAGTTGCAGCGCTAATGGGAAAGCTCTCTCCTAGATACCTAAGGAGAGCTTCTCAGTTTGTTGTTGAAAGTGGAACCCGGCGCTCAATCGCTTCACAGATAACTTTGATATGGTCGGCTCCAAGACCGTGTTAGCTGGCTGGCTGCATCTGACTTAACTGACCCAACTCAACACTTACGGCATCAAAACGCGCATCTCCTGGATGGTAAGACAGAACCTCTAATCCGATGGGCTCACCGCTCGACGCATCTTTGATCAGGATGACACCATCTCCAAGTTCAGTACAAATCTGCTCTTTTCTTGGGGCTTGCCAAAACACGCTAAGCAATTCTGCATCAGGTTCATAAAACACTTTTATTTGAGCCATATTGTTTCACCCTCTTTGATCGCATCAGTTTGATAAGCCGTGATTAAGAATCCATCTCCATTTAAGCGTCGAACTACTGTAACCGCCCACCTATCCTCGTGACGTAGTCGATAAAACAGCAACACTTCGGGATCTCGGCTGCTGCGTCGAACTTCGTCTGGCGAGGATAAAGCCAACTGAATTAGGTCTTCCAATTCCTCAATATCAGGATGCTTGCTGACATCCTCCCGTCACCAAACAAGTTTGGTGCGGGGTTCCTCCTTCACCCACCCAACTTATCAACCAAGCTTTCACTTAATTGACAGAGGTTGATGTGTCCAGAGGCGTTAATTCCGGCATGCCCTGCCGTACTCGCAATTCTTA
>JAFAVL010000614.1 GCA_019242465.1 Chroococcidiopsidaceae cyanobacterium CP_BM_RX_35
TTCGTACCAAAGCGGGTGGCATTGGGTTGAAGGTACAGGTAGGAGAGGCTGAGGGGGAAGTTGTTGATGTACCCTTTTTGACTCATAACTACTATTCAGAAAAAGGCTAAAGGCTGAATTCGCATTTTATACCTCTACAGCAGCCACATATCATTCAATAAAAGGCTGCTGCACAGGTTGGGGACTTGCCTTATCGCGCTGCCGCACGACACCATGGCAAGATTCATCCAACCAAGAAGGGAGATTACTAGCTTGAGGAGCAGGCGACAGACGCTCTTCATTCACTTCCGTCACTTCTGTTTCGAGCAGCTCTACAGGCACAGTACCGTTACTTTCTATCTCAACGACGGGTTTAGCTTGCGTCATTAGGTTCAGCTCTGCATCAGGATTAAAATTGAGACCTAAGGCTGCCAGAATTTGGTCAGGATGATTGCTCAAATCAATGATAAAAGGCAAGGTTTGGGTAAGTTCTGGCTCCAAAGTAGATAGCACTGCCAGGATGAAGCTGGAGGAAGGACGACGCTGACCATCAAAGGTGCCCCAGATCCTCAGTCGGGTTAGCCAAGGGCGATTTTGCCGATAGTACAGCAACCACTTTACCTTCAAAGAATGACGCAAGTGCTGGATATTCACGCTGTTCCTCCATTGCATTGACTGAAAAGAGCCCAAACGGAAGTCTGGCAAATCATTGTGCCCAAAGTCAAGATTAGGAAATTACAATTGACCTATCCCCCAGTTAAAACAGGGGGAAACAAGCGCGGATGTTCCCATGCAGGCTGAAGCACCGCTGATTGCAAAGCACTTGCTTCGCGAACGGAACGCTGACGATATGATTTCTCAATAGTTCAAGTTGTCAGCTGATGCGAATGTAATAGGCATCTTTGTAGGTGGTCAACGCCATTCCAGGATTCTGAGCCAAAAACTCGTCTACGGCATGTCGGCAGCCCTTGAACACGCTGTAGTCGTCGAGCTGAATATAACCACCCTTCGAGAGATGGGGCGACCAGGTTTCAAGGCATAACTTGACTGGTTCATAAAAATCGGCATCTATGTGAAGCAGCGCAATCTGCTGAATCTTTGCCTTGGGAAATGTGTCAGAAAACCAGCCCTCATGAAAAACAACTCGCTCAGACGGAATCCTCATTTTTCGCATGATTGCGCGCACCCGATGAGGACTGCCTACCACCTGCCCAGACCATTTTTTCCCCGACTCGCCGTCTTTTGCTCCTGACGGCGGTAGACCACTCCATGCGTCAAACAGATGGATCTTTCTGTTTGGGCATTCACGTGTCGCGTAAGCCATCAATGCTGCAGAGCCGCCGTCCAGTACACCGCACTCGACGATGTCTCCCTCCACACCCTCCTCCTCGATCCGCACTGCCAGCTGTGCTAGATTATCGAGCCTACCCTGGCTAACCTGTGTGAACGGATATAGTGAGCGAAACGGTTCTTCAAGGCTTAGTTTTCGCAGCTCTAGCCGTTTGCGCAGGCCACGGAAATATGGCTGTAACCTCTTAGGTAGCAAAGGACGGAGCCACTGCCAACTCTGAACAGGTGCTTCCTCAAACGTCTCCTTTGCCTGACCCGTTGTCGAAAAATCATCTGTGTTTTCCCTATTCATTTTTCCTAGCTCTTAACAATGACGGGAGAAAGTTTTCGAAGTAGTGCAAGTTGCTTTTAACTTTATACTATTTAAGGCATGGTTCAAATTTGGGTAACACTTCTGGTAAAGTCCCAAAACCTCAAGCGTTGAGCAAACAAGGAGTTGAGGCTCCTGACCTTGGACTGCTAATGATGGGGATGAAATTGGGGGTAAAGCATCGGGACAATTGGCTGTCCGCCTTTTAGGTGTCGTTCTATCACAGCAGGTACCTCGCTTGGCTGAACGCCACTATACCAAACCTGTTCTGGTATCACTAATACCATTGGTCCATTGCCGCATTGTCCTAGACAACCACTGCCAGTTACTGTAATATTTTGAACTGGACGTGCCTGAAAAGCTGATAAAACTTTGCTTGCCCCTTGCTTTCGACAGGTGCGGTTCTGGCAAACTAAAACTTGTTTAACGGATGACAAGGAAACTGTCCTAAAAAACTTGTTCTGGTTTGAATGGGAAACTAGACTATCCCAGTACCAGCCTAGCGCATAGCGTTAGCAGATCCCTTTTAGAAAAGTCTTTGCATGTACCACTACGGTTAGTTAAACACACCAAACTCATCGACGTTCTACTAGATGGCTTAGCTGAACCTTCTCGGGCAGCCCACTTTTTGGAAAGAGGCCAGCTGATGCATTAGCTTTCTAGCCCGTTCGGCGATCGCCTCCCAATTTTCATCTGCTACTAATTTTTGGGGAAATAACTGACCCGCAAGACCAACCGCGACGGCACCCGACGACAAGAATTCCCCAGCATTCTCCAATGTGACACCCCCTGTTGGGATCAAAGGAATGTGACCCAGCGGTCCTTGCAGGCTTTTGATATAGTTAGCCCCCCCTACAGCCTGCGCTGGAAATACCTTAACGCAGCTAGCTCCTGTATTCCAGGCAGTGATAATTTCAGTCGGTGATAGTGCTCCTGGTACGATTGGTACATCCCGCTGAACTGCTGAGCGAATCATGACCGGATCGACATGGGGGGTAAAGAGAAATTGTGCCCCAACTGCGAGCGCTTGTTCTAAGTGCTTTAGGTCTAATAAAGTACCAGTCCCAATTGTGCAGTTAGGCAGTTCCAAGCGTAGTTGACTAATCAATTGGGCACTAGCGTGACTATTCCAGGTAATCTCAATTAACTGCATCCCTCCGGCTGCCACTGCTTTTGCCATTTGGCGACCTTGCTCTCTATTATGGGCACGAATGACAGCGATCGCTCTTTGCTGTTGCACTAGTGTTAACCAAGAATGGTTGGACATTACCCTAGCTTCCTCAATAACGTATCAACAATGTCACTATCCCAAACCCAAAATAGTACAAGTCCGTCGGCAGGAAGAGGGAGCCGAGCAGATATATTTTTAACTTAGTTATAAGTGGTATAAATAACCAGGTGAATCGGTATGCCTCTTTACAAACTTGAAGATTTCGATCCAAACTATCGGGAAACATTTGGCGGAGAAGATATTAAGGCGCTAGAGCTTTATACTGAGGGAGGGGAGAAGATTGGTAAAATCGCTGATGCCCTAGTCGATCCAGAAGGTCGTTTCCGTTACTTAGTTGTTAATACAGGTCTCGAAACGGTCGGCAAGAAAATCTTGTTGCCTATTGGTTTATCTCGTATAGATTACGGTGCCCACCGCGTGTATGTTGATGGTCTGAGCGGAGCGCAAGTTCAAGGTTTACCTGAATACAACGATCACATGACAGTTGACTATGAATACGAAGAGCAGGTGCGGGGAGCATACCGTCCTCTAGCTTCTACCTCAACTCCCACTAACACTACCACTTACAACCGCGATACATACAACTATCAACAAGATTCAGCTTTATACGATTTGAATGAACAGGATCACCAAACAATTAAGCTGTATGAAGAACGACTGATCGCAAGCAAGAATCGCGTTAAGACAGGAGAGGTAGCTGTCGGTAAGCATATTGAAACTGAAACAGCGCAGGTTACGGTTCCGATTGAAAAAGAGCGGGTTGTGATTGAGCGAGTTACACCAACAGACGCCGGTAGAGCAGTGACTCCCGGTGAGGCTGACTTCCAAGAAGGAGAAGTTGCACGGATAGAATTGTACGAAGAAACGCCAAATATTCATAAAGAAGCGTTTGTGCGAGAAGAAGTTAAAGTCACAAAGGTGGTACAACAGGAAACTGTTGAAACCCAAGAAGTAAT